>JAFTHR010000143.1 GCA_017457345.1 Clostridia bacterium
TGATTAGTTTAACGCCGCTTGCAGAATCGATCGGGTTTATTCAAGGCGGAGAAATCTTGCCCGTTTACAACGCTTCGCTAATGGTTGTATTAACGCTGATGGGGATTGTAATGCTCTTCCGTATCTGTCAACCACTCAACGCCGTTCGTGCAATTTTGGTGGTGCTTTCCGCTATCTTCTGTGCAATGGTGCTTTCGGTGCCCGTGCTTGGGGATATCGTGTTCGACGGTTAGTCGAGCCTCACCTTCTCTCTCCCCCAAATCCTGTTGATCATTATCGTGGTGCAAGCCGCCGTTCCCTTATCCGAACTCCTGCTTAGGTTCTTCGATTTGTTCAACCCCGTAGACGAATAATTTTACGGCTTTTTTGACCGCGGATAATTTTTCCGCGGTCTTCTTTTTTTCTTGCTAAAAAAATGCCGAACCCCTTGACAAACGCCCGCGCGCGTGGTATACTTTTAGTATTCCGTGGGGGAGTAGTAAGCGCGCAAGCGGAACAAGTCAACATCCTGACCGCATGGTCTGGCTTGTTTTAAATTACGAGACTCGCGTATGACTGAAAGGCTGCACGGAGTTTAGAATTGATTTAACGAGTGTAGCGTGCTACACTCTTATTTTTTTTGAGGCGCAGATGGATTTTGCTTTCTTTTTTCATAGCGTAGGGCTTGGCGCGGGACTCGCCATGGACGCCTTTTCCGTTTCTCTTGCCAACGGCTTGAACGAACGGGCAATGCCAAAGTGGAAACCTTTTCTCATTGCGGGATTATTCGCGTTTTTCCAAGCACTTATGCCCCTGCTCGGTTGGGTGGGCGTACATACCGTTTTGGAATACTTTTCTTTCTTTGAAAAACTCATTCCGTGGATTGCGCTCGTATTATTGCTCTTTATCGGGGGAAAAATGCTAATAGACGGTATACGCGAAAAGGAGGATTGCCCCACTTGCTCGGTTGGGTTCCTTTCCCTGCTCGTACAGGGGATCGCCACTTCTATCGACGCGTTATCCGTTGGCTTCACCATTGCCGAATACCCGTTTTTACACGCACTCACCTGTGCCTTAATTATCGGCGTAATCACCTTCGGTATTTGCTTAGCGGGCGTGTTCCTTGGCAAAAAGTTTGGAACGAAGTTCGCGGGAAAAGCAAGCCTTTTAGGCGGTATTATTTTAATCGTTATCGGTATTGAAATCTTTTTAACCGGCATATTCGGTTAAAGAATTATAAAATAAGAACAAAAAACTAAATAAAGGAGAAACAACTTTGAACTACTACTCGGAAAGCAAAGAAAGCGTTTTAAAAGCGCTGGAAACCGACCCTTCCCAAGGCTTGTCGCAAGAAGAAGTAAACCGTAGATTAGAAAAATACGGCGAAAACAAGTTGAAGGAAAAGAAAAAGAAGACTAATCTTCAACGTTTCTTGGAACAATTCAAGGACGTGATGATTTTGATCTTGCTCGCCGCCGCCGCTATTTCTTTCGTGGTTGCCTGCGTGGAGAAAAACCCCAAAGAGTTCTTTGAACCCTTGCTCATTTTATTAATCGTCGTTCTCAACGCGTTGATGGGCGTAATCCAAGAAAACAAGGCGGAAAAAGCGCTAGACGCTCTTAAAAATATGTCCGCCCCGCACGCCCGCGTATTGCGTGACGGCACGGAAAAGTTCGTGAACGCTGCCGAACTCGTGCCCGGTGATATTATCGCGTTGGAAGCAGGGGATTTCGTCCCTGCCGACGCTCGTCTTTTGAAAAGTTCTAGTTTAAAGAGCGAAGAATCGGCTCTTACGGGGGAATCCGTTCCTTCCGAAAAAGACGCCGAGAACGAAGTGAAAGAAAACGCAGGCGTAGGCGACCGCTTAAATAGCGTGTTCTCCGGCTGCTCCATTACCTACGGTACGGCAAAAGCGGTTGTCACCGCAACGGGTATGGATACCGAAATGGGTAAAATTGCCAACCTGCTTTCGGGCGAAACGGAAACGCAAACCCCCCTCCAACAAAAACTTTCTAGCCTTGGGAAATACCTTGGTATCGTGGCGCTCCTTGCTTGCGCCGTGGTGTTCGTAGTTGGGCTCGTTGCAAAAATCCCGCCCCTTGAAATCTTTATGACGGCGGTTTCCCTTGCCGTTTCGGCTATCCCCGAAGGCTTGCCTGCTATCGTGACGATCGTCCTTTCGATCGGCGTGCAACGAATGGTGAAAAAGAACGCCATTATCCGCCGCTTGCCTGCGGTAGAAACGCTCGGTAGCGCTTCCGTTATCTGTTCGGATAAAACGGGTACGCTTACTATGAACCGCATGACGCTCGTAAAGGCGTACACCGAAACGGGTTCGGTAGAAGATTTAAGCGGCGATATTTGCAAAGCAACGAAAAAACTCCTTGCTTACGGTACGCTCTGCTCCGACGGCACCGTTTCCTTCGACGAAAACGGCAACGCCGTACACCTTGGCGATCCCACCGAAACTTCTATCGTGTTCGCAGCGCATAACTACGGTATGGAAAAGGACGCGCTCAACGCATCCTACCCCCGCCTTGCTACCCTGCCTTTCGACTCCGACAGAAAATTGATGACGAGCGTAAACGTTATCGACGGTAAGAAGATCGTTATCGTAAAAGGCGCGTTCGACGTGTTGCAAAACCGTTGCGTGAAAGGGGATTTTGAAAAGGCGCGCGAAGTGAACGACGAAATGAGTTCGAACGCGTTGCGCGTGCTCGCCGTTGCCTATAAGGAAGTGGACGAATTACCCGCCGAACTTACGAGCGAAACGCTTGAAAACGGGCTTATCTTCTTAGGGCTCGTGGGGATGATTGACCCGCCCCGCCCCGAAGCGAAAGCAGCGGTTAAGGTTTGCCGTGAAGCAGGTATTAAACCGGTTATGATCACGGGCGACCACGTGGTGACGGCTTCTGCAATCGCCAAAGAACTCGGCATTTTGCAAGAAGGCGATTTGGCTATCACCGGCGCCGAACTAGATGCTATGAACGATACCGAATTAGACGCGCAGGTGCAAAACATTTCCGTCTATGCCCGCGTATCTCCTGAAAACAAGATCCGTATCGTTAAGGCTTGGCAACGCAAAGGTCAAGTGGTTTCTATGACCGGTGACGGCGTAAACGACGCGCCCGCACTCAAAGCCGCCGATATCGGTTGCGCTATGGGCATCACGGGTACGGACGGTGCAAAAGGCGCTGCCGATATGACGCTTACGGACGATAACTTCTCCACTATCGTGGAAGCCGTTCGCGAAGGCCGCGGCATCTACGCGAACATCCGTAAAGTGGTTGGGTTCTTGCTCGGTACGAATATCGGTGAAATCGTAACGGTATTCGTTGCAATGCTCTTATGGCAAGTATCCCCGCTCCTTTCTATGCAACTGCTTTGGATTAACTTGGTGACCGACTCGCTGCCCGCTATCGCGCTTGGTATGGAACCCGTGGAAAAGGATGTTATGTCCCAAAAACCGAAGCCCAAAAACGAAGGCATTTTTGCGCACGGTTTAGGCATCCAAGTGATCGTGCAAGGGCTTATGTTCGGTGCCATCTCCATTGCTTCGTTCAAAATCGGGGAAGCGCTCTCCGGTAGTTTGGAAGGCGGTAGAACGTTGGCGTTTATGACGCTCGCTCTCACCCAACTCGTGCAAGCGTTCAATATGCGTTCCGAACACTCTCTTTTTAGCAGCAACCCGTTCGGCAACCGTACCTTAAACGGCGCGTGCCTTATCTCTACCTTGCTCGTGGCGCTCGTACTCTTCACGCCGTTGCGCTTTGCGTTTGAACTTGCACTTCTGCCTTGGTACATGTACCTTATCGGTCTTGGCTTTGCCTTTATTCCCTTACCTGCAATGGAAATCTTTAAACTTTTCCTGCTGATTAAGAATAAACGCAAAAATAAAAACAACGGTTAAAACCGGCGCTAAAAACTAAAAATAAAACCGTTCCCGAATAAGTATCGGGAACGGTTTTTCTTTTTGTTATTCGGTTGTTTTTGCGGCTTATTCTTGCGCGTCGTTTTCCGCCGCAAGTTCTTCGGGGCTCAAATCCGCCGCCGTTTCTTCAGGGGCTTGCGTTTCCGCTTCGTCGTCACGTTCGGTCACGTCTACCGTTGCCACCAAACTATCGCGCACGTTCATTACGCGCACGCCACGCGTCATTCTGCCGATTCTACTGATGCTATCGGCGTGCATACGGATAATCGTACCGCCCGTGGTGATGATCATAATATCGTTCTCGTCGTTCACGAGTTTCATATTCACAAGTTCGCCCGTCTTATCGTTGAACACGCCCGTGCGAATCCCTTTACCGCCACGGTTTTGCAAACGATAATCGCTAAACGACGAGCGTTTGCCGTAGCCTTGCGAAGTAAGGGTGAACACGTCCATACTCTCGTCTACCACGAGCATATCCACAATGGTATCCCCTTCGGCAAGGTCGATCGATTTCACCCCTTGCGTGCCTCTGCCCGTAGGGCGCACGTCTTGTTCGGAGAAGCGGATACACTTACCAAAGCGGGAAGCAACGAGCAATTCGTTTTCTCCCGTTACGAATTGTACGGAGATCAAGCGGTCGTCTTCCACAAGGTGGATGGCAATTTTACCGTTCTTAGGAATCCGCGAGAATTCGCTCGTAGCCGTCTTTTTCACCAAGCCGTTTTGCGTTGCCATTACTAAGAATCCCGTGCCGTCTTCTTTTACGGGAAGCACCGTTTCAATTTTTTCGCCGGGATCGAGTTGCACGATATTGACTACCGCTCTACCACGCGCCGTTCTGTTCGCTTCGGGAATTTCGTACCCTTTAATGGAGTACACTTTCCCTTTCGAAGAGAAGAGCAAAATAGGATCGTGCGTGCACGCAACGAACATTTTTTCCACGTAGTCTTCGTCCTTCGGTCTATGCGCGGTAATGCCCTTGCCGCCACGGTTTTGTGAACGGTATTCGGCAACGGGTAAACGCTTGATGTAGCCCGAATGGGTAAGCGAGATAACCACGTCTTCTCTATCGATCAAATCTTCGTCGTCGATATTGCCGTAGTCCACCGAAATTTCCGATTTACGGGGGGACGGGTAACGATTTTTAATATCCGTAAGGTCTTCACGGATGATTGCCATCACGCGGCTTTCGTTCGCAAGAATATCTTTCAAATCTACGATCGTCGCTTCGAGTGCGGCAAGTTCATCCTTCAATTTTTCCACTTCGAGCGAAGTTAAGCGTTGTAAACGCATTTCCAAGATGGCGTTCGCTTGCTTTTCGTCTAATTCAAACGCCGAAGTTAACCCTTCTACCGCCGCGTTCTTATCCGCCGAACCTTTAATGATTTTAATCACTTCGTCTACGTTCGCAAGCGCGAGCACGAGCCCTGCGATAATATGCGCACGTTCCGCCGTTTTATTGAGTTCGAAACGGGTACGGCGAGTGATAACTTCTTTTTGATGCTGCAAATAATGATACAGAATTTCTTGCAAGTTGAGCGTTTTCGGCTCGGTGCCGTTTTCCACGAGCGCAAGCAGGATAATCCCGTCTGAGATTTGAAGTTTCGTCTTTTTATATAAGGTGTTGAGCACCACCTGAGCGTTGGCGTCTTTTTTACATTCAATCACGATTCTCAAACCGTCGCGGTCGGATTCGTCACGAATATCGGAAATGCCTTCTAAACGCTTGTCCTTTACCATATCGGCAATCGTTTTAATAAGGAGTGCCTTGTTTACTTGGTAAGGAATTTCCGTTACGATAATTCTCGAACGGGTATTTGCACCCGTGCCGTATTCTTCGATTTCGCAACGGGAACGAATTACAAGGTTGCCTTGCCCCGTTCTATACGCCTTTTTGATCCCGCTTCTGCCCATAATCAAACCGCCCGTGGGGAAGTCTGGCGCGGGAATATATTCCATTAATTCGTCTACCGTGATTTCGGGGTTATCGATCATTGCGATCGCGCCGTCTACCACTTCCGCAAGGTTGTGCGGGGGGATGTTCGTTGCCATACCAACGGCGATACCGTCGGCACCGTTTACGAGCAAGTTAGGATACCTTGCAGGCAACACGGTGGGTTCTTCTTCGCTGCCGTCGAAGTTGGGAATAAAATCTACCGTTTCCTTATCCAGGTCTTTGAGCATTTCCGCCGCAAGTTTGGTGAGTCTTGCTTCGGTATAACGCATAGCCGCCGCCCCGTCGCCGTCCACCGAACCGAAGTTGCCGTGCCCGTCTACAAGGGGGAAACTGATGGTAAATTCTTGGGCTAAACGAACGAGCGCGTCGTACACCGAACTGTCGCCGTGGGGATGGTATTTACCCATACAGTCACCCACGATACGCGCGCATTTTCTGTACGCTTTATCGTTATAAAGTCCCATTTCGTGCATTGAGAACAAAATACGTCTGTGCACCGGTTTTAACCCGTCGCGAACGTCGGGAATTGCACGGGATTTGTTTACCGCCATTGCGTAAGCGATAAACGAACGTTTCAACTCCTCGTCTACTTCCACGTCCAGAAGTTTGGTCATTGCAAGGGTTTTCTTAAACTCCTCCGTTAATTCGGGGCTGGTTTCTTTTTTCGCCATTTTCCTTTCTCCCTTAAATATCCAAATCGGTTACGAGCGACGCGTTCTCTTCAATGAACTTTCTGCGAAGTTCAGGGTTTTCGCCCATTAACATAGAGAACATTTGGTCTGCTTCGGCTGCATCTTCCATCGTCACACGGACGAGCGTTCGCGTTGCAGGGTTCATTGTGGTATCCCAAAGTTGTTCTTTGCTCATTTCACCCAAGCCTTTGTAGCGTTGGTATTCCACTTTGCCCGTTGCCTGCGCGTCGTAAGCCAGTTTTTCTTCTTCCGAATACAAATAGTCCACGTTCCCTTTGTACGTTGCCTTGTAAAGGGGCGGTTTTGCCGAATATACGTGCCCGTGTTCGATTAAGGGACGCATATAACGGAATAAGAACGTGAAAAGCAATATACGAATATGTGCACCGTCTACGTCGGCATCCGTCATGGAAATAATACGATCGTAGCGGAGTTTGCTTTCGTCGAAATCGTCTAGAATGCCACAGCCGAACGCCGTGATCATAGACTTAATTTCTTCGTTTTCAAGCACGCGGTTTAAGCGCACCTTTTCTACGTTTAAAATTTTACCACGAAGGGGCAAAATTGCTTGGAAACGGCGGTCTCTACCTTGTTTTGCCGTACCGCCTGCCGAGTCACCCTCAACGATATAAATTTCGCAAAGTTCACTTCTTCTATCCGAGCAATCGGCAAGTTTCCCAGGCAACGTAGAAGATTCGAGCACACCCTTTCTTCTGGTAAGTTCGCGGGCGTTTCTAGCCGCATCACGCGCCTTTTGCGCCGTGATACAGCGGAGCACGAGTTCTCTTGCCGCCGCAGGGTTTTCTTCTAAGAAAGTACTCATATGCTCGCTCACGCATTTGTTTACGAAGGTACGAATGGTACTGTTGTTGAGTTTATCCTTCGTTTGCGATTCGAACTGTGCGTTCACAAGTTTTACGGATACGACCGCCGTGATGCCTTCACGCACGTCTTCCCCCGTCAATTTATCGTTGTCTTTGAGCACGTTGAGTTTTCTGCCCGCGTCGTTAATTACCTTCGTGAGCGCCATTTTCAAGCCTTCTACGTGCGTACCGCCGTCGATCGTGTTTACGTTATTTGCATAACTGTAAATTACTTCGTTATAACTTTCGTTGTATTGAATTGCCACTTCGCAAACGGTATCCCCGTCCTGTTCTTCAAAGTATACGGGGTTGGGGAACAACAACTCGTCACGCGATTTATTGAGTTCTTCCACGAACGAACGAATACCGCCTTCGTAGCAGAACGAATCGGCGCGTTCTTGCCCCAAACGCTTATCTTCCAGCGAAATGCGCAAGCCTTTGTTCAAGTACGCAAGTTCGCGGAGTCTCCCTTTCAACGTGTCGTAGTTAAAAATCGTGGTTTCAAAAATATCGGCGTCTGGCATAAAGGTGACTTTCGTCCCCGTAGTGTCCGCCGTGCCCACGATTTGTACGCTGCGTTGCGGAACGCCGCGGTTATAGATTTGTTTATACACGTTGCCGTTTTGGCGAACTTCCGCTTCCAACCATTCGGAAAGGGCGTTCACCGCCTTCACGCCTACCCCGTGCAAACCACTCGAAACTTTGTAGCCAGAATCCCCGCCGAACTTACCGCCGGCGTTCACTTTCGTGAATACAACTTCCAAGGTGGAAATGCCTTCTTTGGGGTGGATGTCCGTGGGGATACCACGTCCGTTATCTTGAACGGTACAACTTCCGTCTTCGTTCAAAGCCACTTCAATGTGCGTACAATATCCTGCCAACGCTTCGTCGATAGAGTTATCCACAACTTCGTGAACAAGGTGATGCAACCCTTTTGCGTCGGTAGAGGAAATGTACATACCGGGGCGTTTACGGATATGCTCTAACCCATCGAGTACCTGTATCTGCTCCGCGCCGTATTCGGCTTCTACTCTTTCTGCCATCTTCTTTCTCCCATTTTCCGTTCTCTCTTTTTATTAAAAAGAGAGCGCGGCTATTTTATATCATTATATCATACCTTTTTACTTTTTGCAAGCGTCTGCTGCCACTTTTTTTTACGATTTGTTCTTAAAACGCAAAAAAAGCGGTCAAAATCCCGCTTTTTTCGGCTTTTATCGCAAGGCTCGACCGATTTACGGGCGCACCGCTCTTCCACGAAAAACAGGCAAAAGCGAACGCGTTAATAAAAATCGATTGTTTTTGGATTTTTTCTTGGCTCGTCTTGACAACTTTTCTTGCCCGTAGTATAATAAGCGACGAAAAAAAGAGGTGTATTATGATTGCTCTTATTATTCTTGGCGCGCTTGCAATCCTTGTTTTGCTCGCCGCGCTCGGTTGTTATTTTAAAACCTTTTATTCTTGGAAAAAAGCGCCGGACGAACTCCCCGACCGAGAAGAATTAAAAGCAGCGGCGCTCGCCACGGCAGACCTTGCCGCCGAACTAGAAGCGCTCCCGTTCGAAGGGGTGGAAATTACGGCGTTCGACGGCGTGCGTTTGTTTGGTAGATATTATCATTTCCAAGACGGCGCACCCCTGCAAATCCAGTTTCACGGCTATAAAGGAACGGCGTATAGAGATTTTTGCGGCGGGCATTATTTGGCTAGAAAAAACGGCTTTAACGTTTTGCTCGTTGATCACCGCGCCCACGGCAATAGCGGCGGAAAAACTATTTCTTTCGGCGTTCGCGAACGAAAGGATTGCCTTGCTTGGGCAAACTACGCGTTCCATCGGTTCGGCGAAGATACGCCTATCGTGCTCGCAGGGATTTCTATGGGGGCGGCAACGGTGCTCGGCGCAAGCGAACTCGACCTACCCAAAACCGTTGTGGGTGTGATTGCCGATTGCCCGTTCTCAAAGCCGAGCGGCTCGATTAAAGTGGTGATTAAAAGCATGGGCTTCCCCGTGGCGCTTGCCTATCCTTTGGTGTGGTTGGGCGCAAGGATATTCGGGCGGTTTTCCATTGACTCCGCCACTCCCCTTTCCGCAATTACAAACGCCAAAGTCCCCGTTCTCCTTATCCACGGCAAAGCGGATAAACTCGTGCCGTATTCTATGAGCGAAGAACTCCACGCCGCGGCAAACGGCAAGGCAACTTTGCACGGCTTTGAAGGCGCGGGGCACGGCGTTAGTTATTTAATCGATCCACAAAAATACGAACGGGTTGTGTTAGACTTTTTAAAAACTCAATGTAAATTGTAATCAAAAAAACAAAAAGAAAAACGCGGCGTTTGCCGCGTTTTTTCGTTGACTATTTTAAAATTTCGGCTGCTAATTTTTCCACTTCTTCGATCGTTTGCGCCGCAAAGAATTTCTCTTTGTACGCCGCAGCCCCGCGCTCTCCTTTCACGTAGAAAGACGCCATTTTTCGCATAAACACTAGCGTAAAACGCTCGTCGAACAATTCTCTCGTCCAGGCAAGTTGGCGGGCAAACGTTTCCGCTTTCGGCGGCTTTTGCTCTCCCGTAAACTCACAAAATACCCGCGGTTCGAAAAGCGCCGCTCTTGCAATCATCACGCCGTCTGCGCCCGTTTCTTGCATCAGCCGCACGCCGTCTTTTTTAGAGAACACGCCGCCGTGTGCAATCACGGGGATCTTTACCGCGCGCTTGGCTTTTGCAATTTCCAAAAAGTTTACTTCCCCTGCGTACATTTTATCCCGCGTTCTACCGTGGATAGTGATAAGACGAGCCCCTGCCCCCTCCATTCGCTTTGCAAACTCTTCGGTCACAAGGGTTTTTTCATCTAACCCAACGCGGAATTTCACGGTGATTATCTTACCGCTTTTCACGCACTCTTGTACAATTTTTTCGGCAAGCGCAGGCTCTCCAAGGAGCGCGCTCCCTTCCCCGTTTTTATAGATCTTGGGAACGGGACAACCCATATTGATATCCACGATCGGAAACGGTGCGAGCGCGGGATTTTCGCAGGCTTCCCGCATAATAGCCGGATCGTTGCCGAAAATTTGCGCGGCTACCACCCCTTCCTTTTCGTTCGTATATAACAATTCTTTGGTGTTTTCGCTGCCGTACTTTAAGCCCTTTGCGCTTACCATTTCCGTGTAGCAAAGCCCTGCGCCAAGTTCTTTACAAACACGGCGGAACGGGTAGTTCGTATACCCTGCAAGCGGTGCTAAAAACACGTTGTTTTTGGTGACGACGTCGCCGATTTTTATTTTCGTTTGAAACACGCCGCTCACTCCTTTTTCAAAAGTTCTGCTTTTGCGGCGCGATAGTATCTATCCCACTCTTCCGCGGAAAGATCGGTCACCGTTTTGCCTTCTTGCAACGCTTTTTGTTCGGCGAGCGTAAACCGAGAAGCAAATTTTTCGGTGGTTTCTTTGAGCGCTTGTTCGGCGTCTATTCCAGATTTTCTTGCAAGATTTACCACGCTAAATAAAACGTCGCCAAGTTCCAAAAAGGCGTTTTCTTTTTTACCCGATTTTGCCGCCGTTTCAAACTCTTTGAGTTCCGCTTTCACGCTAGCGAGCGCTTGTTCGGCATCTAAAAAATCCATCCCCGCTTTCGCCGCGCGTTTGCCCACCTTTTGTGCACGCATTGCCGCGGGAAAGGCTTTCGGTACGTCGTTCACCGAATCGGCAAACGTTGCTTGGTGCTTTTCGTTCATTTTGTTCTTATCCCAAACACCAAGCGCACTTTCTTCGTCCGTCGCCTTATCTTTTCCAAAAATATGGGTATGACGGGAAATGAGTTTTTGGCAAATCCCGCTCACCGTATCCGTTGCGTTAAACGCCCCTTCTTCCGCCTTTATTACGGCGTGGAATACCGCTTGGAGCAATAAATCTCCTGCTTCTTCTAACAGTTTATCGTCGTCCCCCGAATCCACGGCGTCTACAAGTTCATACGCCTCTTCAATGGCGTTCATCTTTATCGTTTCGTTCGTTTGTACTCTATCCCAAGGGCAACCGTTCGGCGCACGCAGTTTTACAACGATTTCCACCAAATCATCAAACGTGAAGCGGTTTTTTTCAAACAAATCGCATTTTTCCAGCGCCACCGCCGTGAAATAACCGTACTCTTTTTGGCGGTCTAATTCGTACAACGGGATCTTTTTCACCTGCTCGCCGCTGATGTAGCGCACGGGATACTCGTCGCCAAACTTATCCGCTAAAAGCAATTTCACTTCGGAAGCAAACGCACAGTCGTCGATATCGAATACGAGAAGCGGCGCAAGCACCCCTTCTTTTAATTTATCGCTAAGTTCGTAGGCACTCACCGCCGTGTACGAACAATCCGCAAATCCCGCTTTCTCCAAAATTGCCGAAACTTTGGAAACGCCGTTGATAACGCGCACGCCGTTTTTAAAGCGCTTGCAAAGGATTTTCACGGAATTATCTTCGCTTGCCGCGCCGTCTACTAAATACACAACGCCTTCGCCAAGGTCCTGCACCGCTTTGGCTAAATTGCGGTTAAGCGTTTTGAACGAACGGCTCTTTTCGTACACGCTATCGAGCGTGACGTGCGCAACGCCGAGATCCTTCACGCTTTGATAGGAGCGCGTGTTCGCCGTGCGGCAGACGATCGGTTTCCCTTCTTTCGCCGCTTGCAAAATCACTTCCTTGCCCTTTAAGGTTAAGTCTCCGCTTTCTACGCCCAGTCCCACTACCGTGATCATTTTCGTTTTCTTCTCCTTGACTTTTTATCGCCTTTCCATTATACAACAAGTTCATCAAAAAATCAAGAAAATAACAAGCGTTCGAAGCGATTACCGCACCGAAAACGGAAAACTCGGGTTTGGACACGAGCACAATCCCGATTACCGTTTTCGCCACCACCGCAACCAGCGCCGAATAGAAAGAATAACGCGGCTTTTTTTGCGCCGTTAGGCACGCCGAAAGGGTTTGCGTTCCGCACAAAAACACAGAGCCTATACAAAGCGCGCGCACCATTTTTATAACAAGTTCTCGATCGGTAGCGTTCAACCCACCGTACACGGCGTTCACCGCAACGCCCGCCAAAAGGTATAACCCTACCGCAAACGCCGTGCTTAAAGCCAGCGTTAAAAAAAGAGCGTAGCGCACACGTTTTTTAAGTTCCACGCAATCCCCCGCGCCGCGCGCCGCCGCCACCGCGGGAATACTTGCCGCCGCAAGCCCATAGCAAACGGACGCAGGCAAATTGACGATCGTTGTAGCCGCGCCCGAAAACAACCCGAAAAGTGAAACGGCGTTTTCGCTATACGCGCCCAAAAGGCGCACGATTACCACGCTATCGATTAAGGAAGAGAGCGGAAATAGAGCCGAAGAAAAAGTGACGGGCGCAGACAGGGCAAAAACGGTTTTCACACCTACCCTGCCCCCTTCTTTTTGTTCTTTTTGTTCTTTTTGCTTGTTTTTTGCCTTTTTGTGTACCGCTATCATATACGCAAGCGCCACCGCTTCCGATACGCTTACGCTCGCAAGCATAAGAGTGACGGCTTTAAATACGTCCGCTTGAAAGCGCCAGGCAAAAAACAGACCTAGTGCCGCTTTCACAATTTGCTCCACGATTTCCGAAAGGGCGGTTGGCAACATATTCGCTCTTCCTTGGAAAATACCGCGAAGAACGGAGATCGCAGACACCAAAAAAACGGACGGCGCAAGCGCTAAATATCCGCCGATAAGTTCCCGCTCCCCTTGCGCCGCCGAAAGTAGCGGCGCAAGGATCATCATGAAAATCGTCCCGAAAGCGCCCACCGTTAAAAAGAGTTTCATTGCCGCCGATAAAAGGGGTTTTTCGCTCTCTCCACGGGCAAGCCGTTCCGCCGCCAAACAGGCAATCGAAGAAGGTATCCCCGTTGCAGAAACGGTTAAAAGCAAACAGTATATAGGGTACGCCATTTGGTACAGGCCAAGCCCGTAGCCGCCGATAAAGTTCGTGAGCGGAATTTTATATAAAGCACCGATTGCTTTAGAGAAAAAACCGCCTGCGGCAATGATCGCCGCCCCTTTGATAAACGTCCTTTTTTTCATACACACAGTATTCGTATTCCCCGTCGTTTTTATTGCGCCGCGAAAGAAAAAACGAATTTTTAGGCTTTTTTTTAAAAACCTATTGATTTTTGGAGAAAATTGTCGTATATTGATAGTATAAAAAGGAGGAAACCCTTATGAAAAATGAAAAAATTTTACTCGGTTTAACTGCGTTCGGCGTTATTTTGTATCCTTTGAACGACTTGGCTTGTATCCTTACCCTTCTTGCGGCAATACTGCTTTCAGTTTTCGTTTATAAAGATAAAGCCGTAACGCGCACAGTTCTCCAACCCGCTCTCTGCGTTTCCGCGCTCTACGCTTGGCGTGCAGTAAACGCTACGTTCGTGAACATTATTACGTACTTTGCGCAACTTGGTGAAGACTATTATTCTAGTGGTTTATACGAATCCACCACCGCCTTTAACCGCGTGATTGCCGCAATTTATTTGCTCGTTTTCATTGCGATCGTGGTACTTACCGTGTTGTTTATCTTCGTGAAAAAGACGGATATTCCTTTCGTTGGTAAACTTGTAGATAAAATGCTCGGCACGGAAGACAAAGAAGAAAATAATAGCGAAGAATAATTTCTAACTAATTAGCAAAAAAGCAGGTTATGCAACCTGCTTTTTTCTTTTTTATAAAACTCGATCTCGTACAGCGGCAACCGAGAAAAACCAAACGCTCTTTGCGCCTGCTAGTTTGAGCACGCGGGCACATTCGCTACCCGTTGCGCCCGTGGTCATAATATCGTCGATCACCAAAAGGTATTTATCTTTACACTCTTTTCTCTTTTTTACCCGATACGCGCCCTGCGCGTTTTCGGCACGAGATCTCGCCGTTTCGCCCTTTTGAATAGCCGCGGCACGCGGTTTTTCTATCACGCCTTCTCCATACGGCACACCCGTTTTTCGCGCCACCTGTTCGGCAAGAAGCGCCGCTTGGTTATACCCGCGCTTTCCTTCCCTTTCTTTATCGAGCGGAACTGCTACAATCAAACACTCCAACAAAAATTCTTGAAAGGATTTTTCCGCAGCCGCTTCTTCGTGCAGGCGTTTAAGCGTTCTAAAAACAACCACCGAAAGGCTATCGCCAAAGTATTTGGATAAATGCCCTTCGCCGTTTTTGAATTTGTTGATCGCTTGGCGCACGTTGCCCTCGTAATCGAACACCGAAAATCCGCTATCAAAGAGCGGCGGGCTTGCTTTACAGGCTAAACACAGTCCGCTAGCAACCGTTTTTCTTCCGCATTTCGGGCAGGAAACGCTCCCGATAAACGGAAGTTCGTTTTGGCATTTCTTGCATAGCCGAATATACGGCGCTCGGAAGATTTCCGCTTTACAAAAATTACATTGCGGCACATGTTTGTTCGGCGAATATAACACCCGCCGATAGAGCGATTTGAACGCGGATTTTATTCGCATGATTCTTCGTCGTGCTTGCGTTGGTATTTCACGAGCATATACGATCCGATAACGCCTGCCGCGAACAAGACCACGCCGAGCGCTAAATCGAGCCACGCTACCCCGTTTTGCGACCATGCGGCGTACACCGCCACGATATCGCCGTTTATAAACATTGACACAATCGAACCGAGCGAAAGCCCAACGATTAGCGAATACGCCGTGTGTCTACCCTTTTCAAACGCCGTTGTAAGCGCCTTAGAGAAGGTGACGAGCGCCGCCAAAAATCCCACGCCCAAAGCAATATATACAAGGAGCATGGCAGGGTTTTGCGTCCAGAACGTAAGGCTCACGCTATCCACGAGCGAAGAGAACCAACCGATCGCCATTAAAATTGCGCTTGCGCTAAGCCCGGGCACGATTTGGGTGATGCCAAGCAAATACCCTATCGGTAAAGCAATCACGATTTGCCACCATTGTACGGACGCAAACCGATTGACTTGTTCGCCCACCGCTTCTTTCGCCGAAAGAATTGCCGAAACGCTACCAACGGCAATCGGCACGATAATCCCCACGATAAAAAGCACCACGCGAAGGGGAGTTCTTTCCGCGCCTTTTAACTCGTCTTTCACCGCAGGGAACGCACCACACATCAGCCCCGCAAATAGCCCCACAACGGCAAACGGCAACACGGCGAGCAGTTCTTTCACGCCGATAAAACCGAGCACTAAACCGATCACTACCCCGATGGCAATCGGGAGTAAGAAGGTGGCGCACTCTTTAAAGCGCTTAAATAAATTGCCGAGCGCATACAAAAACTTATCGTAAAGTTTAAAAATGATGGCAACCGTAGAGCCCGAAATGCCGGGCACGATTACCGCAAGCCCCACGAAAAAACCGAGCAACGCACTTTTACACCACGTTTTTTTATTGTATTTAATTAGTGCAACGGATAAATCTTCACTCATTTTCTTTCTCCTTTTTTCGCTTTTGATGGGCGCGATAGAAAAGCCAAAGCACGAACGCGCTTACCCCCACGCCAACGGTCACGCCGCCTAAATCTAGCAATAAATCCAACCACTCGAACGCACGCCCGTTTGAAAAAATTTGCAACGTTTCGTCTAGCACCGCCACCACTACGCCGTAAGCAAACGCAACCGTTTGCCAAATCGGCTTGGGGGTGAGAGAAAAAACGGAAAGCGCGGCAAGCCCGCCTAAAATACAAAACTCTCCAAAATGCGCCAAATTTCGCATCCCGTCGTGCACGGCGTTTAATTCATCCTGCGTTGCCCCTGCAAGGGAGGATGAGGGGAATAGCGCCGTCCATACCTTTTTGAATAAGCCAAAAACCGCTCCGCTTTGCGCCGAAGATTCTTCTGCACTCTTTAACGAATTCGAAAAAATCCAAACCGTGAATGCGGCGCACGCGGCAATCGCGAATATGCGCGCCGCCCAGCGTAAAACGTCGGTTGTCCGTTTTTTGTTTTCCATACCTTTATTATACGAAAAAAAAGAGCGCAGGTCAATCGCTACCGAATAGATTTTTTCAAAAAAAGTCCACTCGCCAAAAAAAGACCTTTTTCACTAGCGTTCGACGGCGCGCCCACGCCCTATTTGCGCTATAATGCTACCAACTCATTGTGGGGTGAAAGTATGAATTACGTAAAAAAAATGTGCGTTTTACGGCAGATAAAGCAGGGATTTTCCGGAGACGGGAAAACGCTCACAGGGCTTATTAAAGTGGAGCAATACGGGAAAAACCTTGCCGTGGAAGTTTCGGTGATCAACTTTGCGCCTTTGCGCGCAGGGGAATACTATTGTATTCTTGCCGATCCGTACGGAAAAACGGAACTTCTTCCGCTCGTTGGAAAATGCCTATTCAACCTAGTTTCCGATCTCACGATCGATCGGGGGTTTTGCGGCGTAATTTGTTTCGTGAAAGATTCGCTCGTGCCGCTTGCCTACGGTGTGAACGGGCAGGACTACTACGATTTGCCCGCTCTTATCGAAGGGCTTTCCACCCTGCCGAAAAAGAATCCCGCCACGGATAGCGTTGCCGCAACCTTTTCTACCGCAAACCAAGCGCCTACTCCACCGCCGCCCACCGAAGAATATAACGACGAGCGCTTAGCCTCCGCCGACTATTTTGAACGGGCGCACAAGGAAACGGCGCAAGCCTTACAACAAGGAGAATATGATGAACGCTTCGACCATTATGAAAGCACAGACCATGCACCTACTAAAAGCGCAGATTCGCAAGAAAGAGAGAGCGAAGGGAGTGATTTTGGAGAAGATGAAAATGACCAAGACGTACTCCACCCGTTTGCACTTGACGGCGACGGCTATTACTTTTCCGTTAAAGACGAACTCGACGCACTCTTTGAAAAGTACCCGCGTGACGACACGCTAAAAGAAGCCTTTTCTTCCTGTGAGTGGGTACGCCTGAAAGGAGAAGCGGAACGCCCCGAATACTTAGTGGGCGTGGTATACGAAAACTTGCGCGCAAAATACGTTTGCTACGCCGTGCGCGGGCGCGTAAACGAGCCTCCCGAAGAAATAAAGGACGTGTGTGCGTTCGTCCCGCACTCGGTTTTCAACGAAGACGAAGGGTTTTTCGTTATCTTCCAAAGCGCCGCCACGGGAGAATGTATAACGCCCAACCTTTCGTGAAAAAAGTTGGGCGTTCGGTGTTTCATTCCCTTTTTATACCGGAATTTTATCGGCGTTGGTTTTGCGGATCTCTTGCGCGATAGAAGCGGCAAGGCGCACTTCGTCGTCTTCAATTCCGTCGTTTTCCGCTTTTACGTCAATTTTTTCTTGTTTGCGATAATCGGAACACAAATAGCGTTTGGTTTTGAGCCCTACGAGCACCGTTAAAAAGGCGCTCACCGTGCCTTGCACCGCACTATCCACGAGCGTATCTACGAACGGGATCTTTTGCGCAACGCCTTTAAAAAATTTGCCGAACACGTTAAACCAGTTCACGTTTTGCATGCCGTAGGCAATGAGTGAATTGCACAAGACCGAAGTGTAAATGCGGAAGAGTTTTGCATAACTCGGCCGATACCCGTACACCGCCACGATCTTTTTGATGAGCGACATATTCACGAGCAATACGCTCAACGCGTCAATCCGTTCGTTTTGGGAGATCGACGTGGTTAAAAACACCTTTCCCGCGTTTTTGAAAATTAGGGAGTTGGTGCATTTTGCCACGTCTGTTGCGTACACCTTTTTAAGCGTTTCTTGCAACTGCTTTTTATCGCCAGATTTGAGCGAAGACCGCAATTTTTCAACGTTTTCGGGGGACAGGTATTTAAAATCGGCGTTTTTCGGGTTGGTATTGTACTCTAAAAGCGCCGTTCCCACGTCTTTCAACGCACGTGTGTTTTTGCGTTTTGCTAAATTGAAATTATCGCTCGTCACGTCCACGATAAAAAAGCGTGAACGGAGCACTTTGCAAACGGGCACTACCACGAACGCAATAAATAAAATAGCGGTAAGCGCCGCTGCGCCGTAGCCTAAATAGGGGTGGATTTCAAAGCAAAGTGTGAGCAAATCTGCCACCGCACCCAAAAAGAGTACGGCTAAAACGAACACGCCAAGCACGATCCACGTGAAATACCGTTTCTCGTTTTTTTGGCGGAAAGCGGAAGAGATAGAATCTTCAAATTCGCGCTCTTCTTGTATCGCCGTCTTCTTTTGTTTTTCACTTTCCATAAGCGTTCTCCTTATGGGATAAATTATAGCATAATCCGCCCTAAATTGCAAGAGCGGAACTCCTTTTTCTTTTTGGAAACTTTTTTCACACGCCTAAAAGGCGTTTTTTTGCGTTTCAGTATTGATTTTTTCATCTTTTTTAGGTATAATGGAAATATCTTTACGAAAAAGGAGCGGATTTTATGCTGGATTTACAAACGACCTATACCGCAACCGCTATCAAGAAAGTTATTCAGGACTTTAAAAAATTACTCTACACCATAGATATCTCCACCCAAATTATTTATTTGGGTTATCTTGCGTTCGCACTTTTGAACGGAAGCGGAGTGTTTATTGCAAACGCCGTGCTCGCCGTCCTTTCCCTTGCTTATTTCGTCTTTTTCCTTTGCGTGACGAAGGGCGGGAAAAACGTGGACGGCAACTCTTCCAAAAAAGTTGTTGCAACCGTTTTTAAAAACGCTAAACGCATTATTAAGTTATACACGCTCGGCATTGCCGTGTACGGCGTGTTCACCACCGTAAGCACCGAACTCAATCCCCTTTCTCTTCTTCTTTGTTGTTTTATGATCGTGGGGTGGGTGCTCTCCCTGGTATTCGACGTGGCGATTAAAATTATTGAAAGCCGTTTCGGGCTCGTAGGAGAAGCGATCCAAGCGGACGTGGACAACCTACTCAAACCCGCTCGTAGCGTGGGGAATTTCTTTAAGAAGATGACGGGACAAGAAGTAGAACCCGAAAGAGAGCCTACTAAAAACATTTTGATGCTCGATAAGAAAATTGAAGAAAGAAAGGAAGCACAACAAAAAGAGAAAGCCGCTATTTTAAAAGAACAAAAAGCGCAACGAAAAAAATCAAGCGGCCTATTCGCAAAAAAACAAAAACCGGAAGAAACGCAAACGCCTTTAACGAAGAAAGAACAAAAGGCTATGCAAAAAGCCGCAAAAAAGGCGGAAAAAGAAAATAAAAAGGCTATGCAAAAAAACCAAACAGAACGGGAAAAGCCCGAAAAGAAACAAAAACGGAGAAAGAGCAAAGATGGAACAATCAACACCGAGCGCTAATCCCGATCTCCGTTTCTTAAGCGGAAACACCCTAAAAATTATTGCCGCGGTAAGTATGTTTCTCGATCACTTGGGATACGTATTCTTTCCGCGCGTGGCGTGGCTACGCGCCGTGGGGCGGCTTGCCTTTCCCTTGTTTGCTTTCCTGCTTGCTGAAGGCTGTAGATACACGAAAAACAAGACCAAACATTTTGCCCTACTGTTCGTTTTAGGCACGGTTTGCCAAGTTGTTTTTTACCTGTTTACAAAGCAAAGTTATATGGGGATTTTACTCTCCTTTTCCCTTTCTACCCTGTGTATTTACGCCGTGCTCGGCGTGCAAAAATCAATAGCAGAGAAAAACGGAAAACACACCGCGCTTTATTCTTTGGCTCTCGTTTGTAGCGTTGCGGCGGCTTGGGCTTTTTGCTATTTCTTTGAAGTGGACTACGGGTTTTGGGGCTGTATGTTCCCCGTATTTTGTTCCTTGATAGACTTTCGATCCTTCCCTGCTATGGAGAAACGCGTGCTCTTAGAGCATTTTTTACGCGTTGCAATGGCGGCGATTGCACTCGTTTTGGTCAATCTCTCCTGCGCGGAAAATTTAGCGTTCCTATCCCCTGCCCTTCAATGGTATTCCCTTTTCACCATCCCCTTGCTCCTGTTATATAACGGCAAAAAAGGAAAGGGCAACTTAAAGTACTTCTTTTACATTTTCTACCCCGCCCACCTTGCCGCTCTGCAAGGCGTGGCTATGCTACTCTCCCTTTTAAAATAACCGAAAACGAAAAGGACTTAACCCGAAAGTTAAGTCCTTTTTTTATTCATCTATCAGCGCTTTACAAGCGGCGTATATCTCGCGGTACGAGCGCTCGAAATCGCGCGTGTACCAAGGATCCGCTACGTCTGCACTCGAACCCAGAAGCGATAAAAGTTTGTGGCATTTTGCGCCGTTTTTCGCGCCTAAAATGGATTTGGCGCGGCGCAGGTTGCTCTCGTCCATACAATAAAACGCGTCGTACTTCTCCCCGTCTTCTCTTTGGAGTTGCGTGGCGCGCTTTCCCTCGCAAGAAATGCCGCGTGCGGCGAGCAGCGCTTGTACGGGGCGATAGACGGGGTTGCCCACGTCTCCCCAAATCTCTTCGGCAGAGACCGCCGAAGATTCTATCAAGAACTCGCTTTCTTTGCCTGCCTTTTTCACCAAATCTTTGAGTACGAACTCCGCCATAGGGGAACGGCAAATGTTGCCGTGGCATACGAACATAATTCTTTTCATCTCTTTTCTCCTGCGCTTATTATACCACGAAAGAGCGAAAAACGCAAGAAAAACCGACGGCAAATACGCCGTCGGTTTTTAATGAAAACAGAGGTTGTGTGATTTGATTAATTTTCGGCGTTTTCTTCTTCACCGTGCTTTGCGTTGCACGAAGTGCAAGACTTGCACGACGAGCATCCGCAACCGCAGCCGCTAACGCCTTTTTTCTTTCGAACGATCGCAAGCGCAATGCTTCCCACAACGATTGCCACCGCTACGAATACGATAATTCCTTCTATCATTTTTTAAACCTTCTTTTTACTTTTTTTATTGAACAGAACCACGCCGACTACTACTAGCGCGATAACTGCCGCCCAAAGCGCGATCGTCCAAGGGAACGCGAGCATGGTATACGCCATTGCACCAGCCGTGTATGAAGTTGCGATCCAGAATAATAACGTCCATCTAAACTTACCTTTCCCAAGTTCTTTCTTTGCCGTTGCCACCGCTGCAAAGCAGGGAATGGTAGACATATTGAACACGATAAAGGAGATAAGCGCTTGCCAAGAAATACCCGTTGCGGCGATCATTGCCACCACTTCGTAGCCTTCTTCCCCGAACTCACCCGTTTCAATTAAGAGTTCCAGTTGCGCCACAAGTTCGGGCGTAAGTATACCGCTGTTCGCCAAAATTTCGGGGTTTTGCGAGAAGGTGGCTAAAATGACGCCTGCCATCGTTAAGAACGCCGCTACAACGTTTTCTTTTGCGATTAAGCCCATAAGCGCCGCCACCGCGAACACCCAACCGAACGAAGCAAGTTGCGAACCAAACCCAAGCGGCGTGAAAATCGGCTGCACGAATTTCCCGATAGAAGCCAAAATAGAATCGTCTATTTCGCAAGGCTTCCAGTCCCAACCGAAAGACGATAAAAACCAAATGATAATGGTAGAAGCCAAAATAATGGTGAATACCTTTTTCACGTAGTCCTTCGTTTTATCCCAAAGCAAAACGGCAAGACCTTTCCCGCTCGGTTTGTGGTAAGGCGGAAGTTCCATAATGAACGGCGCTACTTCGCCGCGTTGCGTGGTAGAACGCATTAAGAGAATGGAAACTACCGCAATCACGAGCCCGATTACGTACATAGAGTAGGTGATGATATCGGCGTTGCCGATTCCAAACGCCAACACGATACCGCCTGCAACCGCCGCCAAAATGGGCAACTTTGCACCGCACGTGAAGAACGGAATTACGCGAATAGTGAGCGTTCTTTCGCGCTCGTCGGCAAGCGTACGGGTGTTGATCATTGCGGGTACGGAGCAACCAAAGCCCATAATCATAGGAATAAACGCTCTACCCGACACGCCGAAACGGCGGAACATTCTATCTAAAATAAAGGCAATACGCGCCATATAACCGCTATCTTCTAAAATGGATAAGAGCAATAAAAGGAATACGATTTGCGGCACGAAACTAAGTACGCTACCGATACCGCTTAAAATACCGTCTCCCACTAACGCAACCGCCCATTCCGCCGTGCCAAGACTTTCTAGCCAAGCCACAATCCAGCCGAACACCGTGCCCGTTAAAAGTTCCATTAGGTTAAATAGGATAACGCCGGGCGCAAACACCGCCCCGTTATACACGCAGGCAAGAAGTGCCGTACCGAAATTTTCGGCAAGCCCTAACTCTTCTATCGTAGGGAAAGAAAAAATGCTGCTAAGCCAAAGGAAGTCTTCCCCGAACGTTAAATGGAAAATAGCAAATAAAACGACCAAGAAAATGGGAATACCAAGCCACTTATTCGTTAAAATTTTATCCGCTTTATCCGAAGCGGTTTCCTGTATCCCTTTGCGGCTTTTTACTAAAAGCGGGGAATAGTTTTTGGATATGTATTTATAACGCGCGTCGGCAATGAGCGCTTCAAAATCCGCACCGAACAGTTCGTGTTCAAAGGTCTTTTCAAACTCTTCTACCATCGAAACCGTTTGCGGGTGCATTGCCACTTCCAACTCGTCGTTCTCCACAAGTTTTACGGCGTGGAAGAGCGGATGTTCTACCGATTGCCCTGCAAGCGCAATACGCACGTCGTTAATCAAATGGCGCAAATCGCAACTTTCAAGCACCGTTGTTCCGCGACGTTCTTTTTTGCATTCTTCGTATACCCGCTCCATAAGCGTTGCAAGCCCTTCTCCGCGCAACGCCGAAATCTTGACCACGGGTACGCCTAAACGGGCTTCTAAGCCCACTTCGTCGATTTTATCCCCTTTCTTCTCTAAGGCGTCCATCATATTGAGCGCCACGACCACGGGTACGTCGATTTCCATAATTTGCGTGGTTAAGTATAAGTTCCGCTCTAAATTCGTTACGTCTACAATGTTAATCACGCAATCGGGTTTTTCTTCTAAAATAAAGTTTCTAGAAATGACTTCTTCGGGTGTGTACGGAGAAAGAGAATAGATTCCGGGCAAATCCACGATATCCATCGGCTCTGCCCCTTTTTTATACACGCCTTCTCGTTTATCTACCGTTACGCCCGGCCAGTTGCCAACGTGCGCCGTAGAGCCCGTAAGCACGTTAAAAAGAGTAGTTTTTCCTGAGTTCGGGTTTCCAGCAAGCGCAATTTTTACCATCTTACTTTCACCCCTTTTACTTCTTCAATCAAAATGTTGGCAGCCTCCGCTTTTCTAAGCGTTAATTCGTAGCCACGCACCGTTATTTCCAGCGGATCGCCAAGCGGCGCTTTCTTGCGTAAATAGATCTCCGCCCCAGGAGTGAGCCCCATATCCAGCAAACGGCGGCGGGTTAACCCTTCGCCTTTTACAAAACGAATCACACCGCTTTCGCCTATCTTCATCTCTGATGCTGCTTTCATCTCTGATGACGTTTTCATCTCTGATGACGTTTTCATTTTCCACCCCTTTTTTTTCTTCTCGGCTTTATTTCTTAACCAAGGTTAATTTTTACCATATTATATCACTATTTTATGTGGTTGTCAATAAAAAATAAACCGCAGTTAAGAAAATTTTTTAAAAAAAATAACCCCACTTTTTTTCGTGGGGCTTGCGCGCGCGCAATATATTTAAGGAAAATTAGTCTTCTAAAAACGCCATAATTTTTTCAAACGTTTCGTCCGAAATCTCGTGTTCCAAGCGGCAGGCGTCGTTTTCCGCCGTAGTTTCCGAAACGCCGAGTTTCACTAAAAAGCGGAACAAACTACGGTGGCGTTTTAACACTTCGCACGCCTTATCGTTGCCGCTAGCGGAAAGGTAAAGGTGTTTGCCTTCTTCAAAAACGTACCCCTTTTCAAGCAAGATTTTCACCGCTTTATTTACGGCGGCTTGAGAGACGTTCATACGGCGTGCCACGTCGATACGGTGCACGTAGTTTAATTCTTGAGAGAGCAATAAAATGCTTTCCAAGTAATCTTCTTCAGATTGGTTATGTTTTACGGTTTCGTTCATAGAAAACCTCCAAAATTACAAAGTTTGGTGCGCCTATTTTTACGGGAAGCAGAATATGCTTGGTTTTAGAACCGAGCAGTTCAAGGCGTTGCGAAGGAACTTACCGATCGTAAGTGACTGAGCAACAACGCCGAAATGCGACGTGTTATAAAATCAAGCACGCAAGGCGTTGCGAAGGAGTTTACCGATAGTACGGTAATAACGATTGCCTATTTTTAGAAACAAGCAGTTCAAGGCGTTGCGAAGGAGCTTACCGATCGTAAGTGACTGAGCAACAACGCCGAAATGCGCAGTTTATAAAATTAGGCACGCGTCGCCGAAAGAGAAAAACCGATACTCCTTACTTTCCACCGCATACTGATACACGGACAAAATCTCTTCTCTGCCTGTTAAGCAGGCAACGAGCATAATTAAGGTGCTTTCGGGCAAATGGAAATTGGTGACGAGCGCATCCACGCATTTCATTTGATAGGGCGGGTATAAAAAGATTTCCGTTTCGCCCCGTTCGGCGCGTACCGTTCCATCGGCGTTTGCCGCGCTTTCCAGCGTGCGGACGGACGTGGTGCCTACGGCGATCACTCTTCTACCTTCTTGCTTTGCGCGGTTGATGATGGAAGCCGCCGCCTCTTCTATTTCGTAATGCTCCGAGTGCATTTTATGGTCGGTGATGATCTCTTCGCTTACGGTGCGGAACGTACCAAGCCCCACGTGGAGCAATACTTCGGCAATCTCTACCCCTTTATCACGGATTTTTTGGAGCAATTCTTCGGTAAAATGCAGCCCTGCCGTGGGCGCAGCCGCCGATCCATCGATTTTGCTATACACGGTGTTATAGCGCTTGCCGTCCCCTAACTTTTCTTTAATGTACGGCGGCAAAGGCATTGTGCCCACGCGCTCTAAAATCTCTTCGAATACGCCGTTATAAGCAAACTCCACAATCCGTTCGCCGGAATCCGTTATCCCCACCACGGTGAACGAGAGTTCGTTTGAAACGGTCATTACCACGCCGATTTTCCCCTTTTTTCCAGGGCGCATCAGCACTTCCCAACGTGTGGCGGAAAGCCTTTTTAAAAGCAGGATTTCCACCGCGCCGCCGTGGGCGGTTTTTGCGTAAATGCGGGCGGGGATCACGCGCGTTTTGTTGAGAACGAGCACGTCGCCTGCCTGTAAATAGTCCACGATATCGCGAAAAACTTTATTCTCTATTTTCTTTTCGTTTTTGTGGTAAACGAGTAGTTTAGAAGCATCCCGCGGGTAGCAAGGGGTTTGCGCTATCCGATCTTCGGGAAGTTCATAATAAAAATCGCTTTTTTTGTACTGTACTTTTTCCATTTTAATCGTTCTTTTCGAATATAGACATTTGGCGCTGAGCGCGTGCGTCCGGCGTTCTGCCGATATGCGCGTACCCTTCTTTTAAGCACACTCTTCCGCGTGGCGTGCGAGCAATAAAACCAAGTTGCAAAAGGTAAGGCTCGTACACGTCCTCGATCGTGTTCGCATCCTCGTTCACCGTTGCCGCTAGCGTCTCCAACCCCGCAGGACCGCCGCCAAACTTGTCCACGAGCGCCGTTAATAATTTTCTATCCGTTTCGTCTAAGCCAAGCCCGTCGATTTCCAGCCTTTCCAACGCAAAACGAGCGTCTTCCACCGTGATCGCCGCGTTCCCCTTTACCACGGAGAAATCGCGCACGCGCTTTAACAAGCGGTTGGCAATACGGGGCGTGCCACGGCTACGGCTAGCAATTTCCGCCGCCGCGTCGTCGTCAATCGCAATCCCGAGTGCGTTCGCCGAACGGACTACGATTTCTTTGAGTTCGTGCTTTTCATACATTTCCAAGCGGTTGATGATCCCAAACCGATCCCGCAAGGGCGCGGCAA
>JAFTHR010000018.1 GCA_017457345.1 Clostridia bacterium
ATAGAAAGTATTCGAAAAAAGTACGTGGGAGAGGAAGAGTGCGAGTCTAGCGTAGAGCGGCTCAAAGCACTTGATAGAAAGGTAAAAGATACGGCAATTATCGTTGCGATTTCCGTTGGGGTTATCAGTACGCTCGTTTTCGGGCTTGGGCTTACGCTCGTACTGGAATGGTCGCAATGGATTTGGGGGATTGCCGTTGCCGCGTTGGGTTGCGCGGGCTTGATAGCGGCGTATCCTTTGCATAAGTACTTTTATGAAAAAGGGAAAAAGAAATACGGCGAAGAGATTGTGCGTATCTCAAACGAATTATTAAAGAAATAACGAAAAAAGGCTTCCTGAAAAAGGATGCCTTTTTTGATTTTTACAAAACTTTAACGATCCTTTACAAAACGGAAACGCATTTTTATAATTTTAAAAACAATTCTCGTTTATAATGTAGGTACAAAAACAAAAACGGAGGAATTATAAAATGAGTGAAAATCAATTAAAAATGGTAGAAAAAATTAGAGACGAGTACGTGGAGAAAAAAGCAACGAAGTTAGACGAGTTAAAACAACTCCACAAAAAGGCAGAACGCCCGGCAGAAGTATTTGCCTACGTATTCGGTTCAATCGGTTCGCTTGTAATGGGCGCGGGGATGAGTTTGATTATGAAAGGCGCGGCGCTGTCGTTTGCTATGCCCGTTGGTCTTGCGCTTGGGATCGTAGGTCTTGCAATGGTTTCTGTGAACTACTTTATCTATAAAAAGATTTTGGCAAAGAGCAAGAAAAAGTACTCGGCACAAATTTTAGAATTGACGAACGAATTATTAAATAAATAATAGGGGGATTTACAGTATGGGACTGATACAATTTTTTAAAAATGCATTTTCGGATATGAAGGCAAGTGCAAAGGCGCAACACGAAGTAGACAAAGCAAATTTCAACGCGGCAAAGGCGGAAAGCAAGGCGCAATGGGAAGAGGCAAAGATGAGCCCTCAAGCACGTCAAGCAAAAATGCAAAAGGAACGCGAAGAACAAATTGCGGCGGCAAACGAACGCCAAACGGCGGCAGAACAACGCATCAAAGCAGCGAAAGGCGAATAAGAAAAAGGGAGGCTATGCCTCCCTTTAATTTTGCTTAACCGTTATTCTTTGCGTTTGGTTTTTTTCAAAAGCATTGCCGCGCCGATAAAGGCAACGCCGCAAAGCCAAGAGCCGCTAACCGTAGAAGAACAACCACCGTCTTCGGTTGTACTGCTAGAAGTGCTAGAACTGCTTTGGGGTGGATCATCTTCGGGTTCAAGTTCTTCGTAATCGATTTCTAGCAAGTTGCCCGTAGATACGATTGTAAAGGTGTAAACGCCGTTTTCTTCTACAAGTTCTTCGCCGTTAAAAAGCACTTCGTATATGCCGTATCCTTCTTCCGGCTCGATCGTAAACGATATCGTTGTACCTTCTTCATAAGCGTTTTGCATAGGGTTTTCAAACGAGAGCGAGCCGAAATCTTCGTTGTTTGAAACGGAGAGTGAATACAAAGTTGGAGTAGGGGGCTCGGGCTCTGCGGGCGGTGATTCCGGGGCTACTCCTGCGCCTTCGTGGGCATATATAATCGTTAACACGTTATCAAGAGGAGCAATCGTCACGGTGTAAAATCCGCCAACGGGCGATACCACCACGCCGTTAAAGAGTACCTGCTGTACGCTATATCCTTCCGTTGTGGTAATGCCGAACGATAGAGTTGTTCCGCTTTCGTAAGACGAGTTCGATATCGTCGGACTAATCGTGCCCTTGTTCGGATCGTTGGTCACGGTCAAAGGATAGGTCGGTTCTGGTTCGATATCGTAATACAAAACGTCGAGAACGTTGTTCGTTTCGCCTATGGTCACGGTGTACACGCCGTTGATGGCGGTCAAGGTAGAGCCGTTGAAACGGATATCCTGTACGCGGTTGTTGCCGATTACGTCGAGGGTGAAACGAACTTGCGTACCTGCTTTATAAGCACTCTTAAACGGTTCTTGTGGTGTAAGCGTGCCTTTCGCCGCGTCGTTGTTCACCGTGAAGGAATAGGTGGGGTATTGTATGGCATCCACCGAAACGGAGAATTGACCTTTGTTCGAATAGTACGCCTC
>JAFTHR010000144.1 GCA_017457345.1 Clostridia bacterium
CAGGGATTCGCCCTAGATGCCATTTGGAGGACTTAACGAGAGCGGATATCTACGGGTTCGTTGTTCCGTTCATTAACGAAGTGACCAGGCTTTCCCGCGAAGCGAACATTCCCGTTCGTATCCGTATGTGCGACACAATGGGCTACGGCGTGCCTATTTCGGGTGTGGCAATTCCTCGTAGCGTACCGGGGATCGTTTATTCGTTGCACCATTATTCGGACGTGACGAGTGAAATGCTCGAATGGCACGGTCATAACGACTTCTATATGGGCGTAGCGAACGCAGTAAGCGCATGGCTTTACGGTGCGAGTGGTGTAAACTGTTCTCTTCTTGGGATCGGGGAGAGAACGGGCAACGTTCCTTTGGAAGCAATGGTAATGCAATACGCTTCTTTGCGTGGTTCGTTAGATGGGATGGATCCTACCAAGATTACCGAAATTGCCGAATACTTTGAAAAAGAACTCGGCTACAATATCCCGCCTATGACGCCGTTCGTTGGTAGTGCGTTCAACTTAACGCGTGCAGGGATTCACGCAGACGGTATGATGAAAGACACCGAAATCTATAACATTTTCGATACGGAAAAGATTTTGAACCGTCCCGCAACCGTTTCGATTACGAATACGTCTGGTTTAGCAGGGATTGCGTATTGGCTCAATATGCACTACAAACTTAAAGGCGATCAGATCTTAACGAAGAAAGACTGGGTTGTGTCGGCAATGAAAGAGCGTATCGACGCGTTGTATCAAGACGGTAGAACGACCGTTGTAAGCGACGGCGAATTAGAAGCGTTATTCAAAGAACTCTCGGGCGACGAACGCTGCAAAACAAATTGGTTCGATTTATAAAAAGAGGTCGGTTATGGGATATACGATAGCGCAAAAAATCATTAAAAATCACCTTGTATGCGGCGAAATGGTCGTAGGCAAAGAAATCGGTTTAAAAATCGATCAAACGCTCACGCAGGACGCAACGGGGACAATGGCGTATTTGCAATTCGAAGCAATGAATATCGACCGTGTAAAAACGGAACTTTCGGTGGCGTACATTGACCACAACACCTTGCAAGCAGGTTTTGAAAACGCCGACGATCACCGCTACATACAAACGGTCACGAAAAAACACGGGATTCGCTTTTCCCGTCCTGGGAACGGCATTTGCCACCAAGTACATTTAGAGCGTTTCTCCAAGCCGGGAAAAACCTTAATCGGTTCGGATAGCCATACCCCCACGGCTGGCGGTATCGGTATGCTCGGTATGGGCGCAGGCGGGTTAGACGTTGCAGTTGCTATGGGCGGCGGCACGTACTATATCACCATGCCCAAAATTATTAAAATGGAGCTCACGGGGAAATTACCCGATTACGTTGGCGCAAAGGACGTAATTTTAGAAGTCCTTAGAATCCTTTCCGTAAAAGGCGGCGTGGGCGCGGTAGTGGAATACGTGGGCGAAGGCGTTAAAACGCTTTCCGTACCCCAAAGAGCCACGATTACGAACATGGGCGCGGAACTTGGCGCAACGAGTTCGATTTTCCCCTCCGATAGCGTGACGAAGGCTTTCTTGAAAGCAGAGGGCAGAGAAGAAGATTTCGTGGAACTTCAACCGGATGCCGACGCGGTGTACGACGCCGAGTATACGGTGGATTTGAGTTCGCTCAAACCCCTTGCGGCTTGCCCGCATAGCCCGGACAACGTGAAAGAAGTTTCGGCGCTTTCCGGGATGAAAATCAACCAAGTATGTATCGGTTCTTGCACCAACTCGTCTATGCTCGATATGCTCACGGTAGCGGCGATTTTAAAAGGAAAAACGGTACATCCTGACGTAAGTTTGTCGATTTCTCCTGGTTCTAAACAGGTGTATACTATGCTTGCAGAGTGCGGTGCTCTTGCCGATTTAATTGCGGCGGGTGCGCGTATATTAGAGTGCGCGTGCGGGCCTTGTATCGGTATGGGCTTCTCTCCTCAATCGGCAGGCGTAAGTTTAAGAACGTTCAACAGAAACTTCCTTGCCCGCAGCGGGACGGCGGATGCGCAAGTGTATCTCGTATCCCCTGAAACGGCGGCGGTTTCGGCAATTACGGGGGTATTTACCGATCCTACCACGCTCGGCGTTGCGCCGAAGGTAGAAGTGCCGTCCGTATTCACTATCAACGATAATTTAATCGAACTTCCTGCAAGCGTGGAAGACGCGGCAAACGTGGTAGTGGAACGCGGCCCGAACATTAAACCTATTCCCGTAGGGAAAGCACCTGAAAAGGACCTTGCTTGCGAGATTGTTTTGAAAGTTGGCGACGATATTACCACCGACCATATTATGCCTGCAGGCTCTAAAATTTTGCCTTACCGTTCGAACGTGCCGAAACTTTCGGAGTACTGCTTTACCGTTTGCGATAAAGAGTTCCCCGAACGTGCCAAGAAAAAGGGCGGCGGCGTTATTTTGGGCGGCTCGAACTACGGTCAAGGCTCTTCCCGTGAACACGCGGCGCTCGTACCTTTGTATTTAGGGGTGAAAGCGGTAATTGCCAAGAGTTTTGCTCGTATTCACGTGGCGAACTTAATCAACTTCGGTATCGTGCCTATGACGCTCGAAAACCCCGAAGACTATGAAAAGATTGCTCAAGGCGACGAAATTCGTATCGACGGGTTTGCCGAAGCGATCGCAGGAGAAAACGTTGCGGTGCTCACCACCAAGTCCGGAGAAAAGGTGCGTTTAAATCTTTCGCTTTCGGCTCGTCAAAGAGAGATTTTGCTTGCCGGCGGTAGATTAAATTATACGAAATTGCAAAAATAAAGAACGAGGGATCATAGAAATGGAAAAGGAAAAGTATGCAGCGGAACTTTCCGTTGCAATGGAAAAGTTTAAAAAGATTTTAGAAGATCAACTTGTACGCATTGAAGATATGAAAGCGCAAGGCGATTTCGTGGACTACGCGGCTCTTAAAACGCTCCGTATCGGCGTATGCGTGGGCGACGGTATCGGCCCCACGATTTCGGCGCAAGCCCGTAGAGTACTTGAATTCGTGCTTGCCGATTTGGTAGAAAGCGGAAAGGTAGAATTCGTGGATATCGAAGGGTTGACGATTGAAAACCGTATCGCGCACAAAAAGGCAATTCCGGACGACGTTATGGCAGCGCTCAAAAGTTGCCACATCATTTTGAAAGGCCCCACGACCACGCCTCAAAAGGGCAGCGGTATGCCGAACATTGAATCGGCGAACGTGGCAATGCGTAAAGCGCTCGATTTATTTGCGAATATCCGCCCCGTAAAAGTGCCCGAAGAAGGCATTAACTGGACGATTTTCCGTGAAAATACCGAAGGTGGCTACGCGGTAGGTTCTTCCGGTTTCAACGTGACGGAAGATTTGGCGGTTGACTTTACGATTACGACGAAGCAAGGCTCTGACCGTATCGCGCGCCTTGCTTACGACTATGCGAGAAAGAACGGCTTAAACCGCGTTTCGCTCGTTACGAAAGCAAACGTTATTAAAACGACGGACGGAAATTTCTTAGAAGATTGCCACAAGGTTGCGGACTTGTATCCTGAAATTACCACCGACGAATGGTATGCCGATATTATGACGGCGAAGTTAGTAGATAAAAAACGTCGCCGCGATTTCAAGGTGTTATTGCTCCCGAACTTATACGGCGATATTATTTCAGACGAAGCGGCAGAATTCCAAGGCGGTGTAGGAACGGCAGGTTGTGCGAATATCGGTAAGAAATACGCTATGTTCGAAGCAATCCACGGTTCTGCGCCCCGTATGGTGACGGAAGGCAGAGCGCAATACGCCGATCCTTGTTCTATGCTTCGTGCTTGCGTTATGCTTCTTTCGCATATCGGTTTACAAGACCGTGCCGATAAGTTGGAACGCGCGCTTGATATTTGCTCGTTCGAAGAAAAGAAATACGTGATTACGGGTAGAGACACGGGCGCGACCTGTCAACAATTCGGCGATTACGTAATGGAAACGTTGCAATCCCTTTAACTTAAAAAAATTCAATCGGTTTTCGCCGATTGATTTTTTATTTTCGGGCATACTAAATTCGGGAGGAGAGTTTGATGGAAAAACGCGAAAAATGGTTGGATTTAGTGGTTTACGAAGTATATCTGCGGAGTTTTGCAGATGGCAACGGGGATGGGATCGGCGATTTGCGCGGGTTGAGAGAGAAGTTAGATTATTTGCAAGAATTGGGCGTAAACGCCGTTTGGATAACTCCTTGTTATGAAAGTCCTGACGTAGACAACGGGTACGATATTTCGAACTATTTTACGATTGATAGAAAATACGGAACGCTTGCCGAGTGGAAAGAACTCGTGGCGGATATGCACGCACGGGGGATGAAAATTATTATGGATCTCGTGGTTAATCACACGTCTGATAAGCACGAGTGGTTCGTGCAAGGTAGAACCTCTAAAAATAACCCGTATCACGATTATTATTTATGGGCAAACGAGCCGAAAAACACTTGGCGGTCCACGTTCGGCGGTAGTGCGTGGGAGTATAACGAACCTACGGGAGAATACTATTTGCACTTATTTGCAAAAGAGCAACCGGATTTAAACTGGGAAAATGCACAAGTGCGCAAGGAAGTGCAAAAAATCGTTGATTTTTGGGTGAAAAACGGCGTAGACGGCTTCCGTTGCGACGTGCTTGATCATATCTCGAAAGACTTTGAAAAAGGGACGTTTACGGAAGGA
>JAFTHR010000145.1 GCA_017457345.1 Clostridia bacterium
AAACGAAGGAATCTCCCATCCCTTCCGCACGTTTTTGGGCTTCCGTACGCGCTTCCGTAAGCGCACTCGATAAATACCCCTCGCCACCGCGCACCTTCGGCAAAGCCGAAATTGCCCGCTCTAAATCGGATTTCATCAAAGAAAGGTTCTTCCCCGTTTTTTCAAATAGCAACGGGATTAAGCCGTTTTCCGCCACGATAAGCGCATATAAAAGGTGTACTTGTTTAATTTCTTGATTCCCGTATTCCTGCGCCGTGGCTTGTGCCTTTTGCAACGCCGAAACGGAATTCGCCGTAAAATTACGAAGGTCCATATTCTTCTCCTCCTCGTCTTTTTTCTCTCGTTATATTTGTAAACTTTTCAGCCAAGGATTAAACGGGATTTTATTAACTTTTCGTAAAAACTTTTCTTTTGCATAATAAAAAAACGCCTGACGGCGTTTTCTTAAAGCATTGTTTCAAATAGGCGCAAAAAGGCGTCTATTAACTTTCCTAGCGGCGTACGGCGCAAGTCCGCTTTTTCCATTTTTTTGGAAAGAGCAAAGGTTTGTTCGGCGTCTTGTTTTACCTTTTCCACCGCTTCGCACCCGCCGAAAAGTACGGCGTTTTCAAAATGCAAATACAAACTACGATAATCGCAGTTAATCGAACCCACCACGGCACGCCCGTCGCTCACCATGCTCTTTGCGTGGATAAACCCCGGCGTGTACTCGTAAACCTTCACGCCTGCGCGCACCAACGCTGCATAATTTGCGCGCGTAAGACGGAACACCATCTTTTTATCAGGAATAGACGGCGTGACGATACGCACGTCTACCCCGCGCATTGCCGCCGCGCAAAAGGCAGAGCGCAACCCGTCGTCAAGTACCAAATACGGAGTGAATACGTATAAATAATCCTTTGCCGTATTGATCATATCGAGAAAGACGAACGAGCCGGTGTATAAACTATCCAGGGGAGAATCGTCGTACGGTTGCACGAAAAATCCGTCCGTTTTTTCTTCGCCGCAAACGGGCAACAGGCAATCTTCTACCGATATTTTATCCTTGCGGAAGGCGTTCCAAAGAGCAATAAACATTGCCGTGAAAGAGTTCACCGAACTGCCCGTTAATTTTACCCCGGAATCCTTCCAATGCCCAAAGCGCAATCGTTCACCCACGTACTCGTCGGCGATATTGATGCCGCCCGTAAAGGCAACTTCCCCGTCTACCACGAAAATCTTTCGGTGGTCACGGTTATTCATACGCCCCGCAAACACGGGCACTACGCGGTTAAATACCCAACAACGAATGTTCGGGTGCAATTCTTCCAAATACTTCTCGTAGCCGTAGGGAAGATTTAAAATAGAACCGAAATCGTCGTAAATAATATAAACTTTTACGCCTTCGTTCGCTTTTTCCACGAGCAATTCACGCAAGCGATCCCACATTTTCCCGCCGGCGAGAATAAAGTATTCCATAAAAATAAACTTCTTTGCCGTGCGCGCTACCGCAAGCATTTCTTCAAATAAGGTTTCTCCACTTGAATAGTAGTCCACCGTTCCATCCGTACTCACGGGATAATGTGCGAACTCCGATAAGTAGTTGCAAATAGCCCCCTTTCTACCACAATCTTTCACCGCGTTCATAGCCGTAGGGCTTTGGACGAGCGACTCGTAGGTTTTCGCTTTTTCCGTAAGCACTTTTTTTGCCATTCGCTTGGTAGGTATCCCACCGCCGAATAATAGATATAAACTGATGCCTACAATCGGCGCAAATAGTAAAAGTACAATCCAGTGCGTACGGGAAGAAAGCCGTTCCGTTCTGGAAACTAAATAGAGCACGAACCCGCAAGCAATAATTTGGACGATAATATCTACCGCCACACTCTTTTGGTTTTCTAAGCGAAATAGCATCCAAAAATATAAAGCGGATTGCAATAAAACGGCAAGTGCAACCACAAAAAATCGGTTGTAGGCAAGAAGTTTATACCTTCTGCTCTTCGCCGCGTATTTTTCAATTCTTTTTCTTTTGTTTTCTTTCACTTTTTGCCTCTCTATCGCTATTATACGCGCTTTTTCTTATTTTAACGCGCGCAAAAGCGTTTGTCAATAGCGTTTTTTGCCGTTTTTTTAACTATCAAGCAACTTTCACCCTCTACCCGTGAAAATTATTTTATTTTTTTTGAAAAATCTATTGACATTCTTCCTTTTTTATATTATACTATATACAGTTAATAAAACCAAGTCCTATTAAGGACAAATTAAACAGAGGTGAAATATGAAAAAATTCGTATGTAAAGTATGTGGCTACAAACACGAGGGGGACAGCGCACCTGCAGCATGCCCCGTATGCAAACAAGAAAACGTGTTCGTTCTTGTAGAACCTGAACTCAAAGGTTCGAAGACGGAAGAAAATCTTTGGGCGGCGTTTGCCGGCGAATCTCAAGCGAGAAACAAATACACCTATTTTGCTAGCAAGGCAAAGAAGGAAGGGTTCGTTCAAATTGCAGCGATTTTCGAAGAAACGGCTAAAAACGAACAAGAACACGCTAAAATTTGGTTCAAACTTTTGAACGGCGGCGAAATCAGCACGACGGCTGAAAACTTGAAAGAAGCGGCTGACGGCGAAAACTACGAATGGACGGATATGTACGCAGGCTTTGCAAAAACGGCAAGAGAAGAAGGTTTCGATAAAATTGCAGATCTCTTTGAAGGCGTTGCGGCAATCGAAAAAGAACACGAAGAAAGATACAAGAAACTCCTTGCGAACGTGAAAGGCGATTTGGTATTCTCCAAAGACGGCGACGCGGTATGGCAATGCTCTAACTGCGGTCATATCGTAGTTGGCAAGAAAGCGCCCGAAGTTTGCCCCGTTTGCGCGCATCCCCAAGCATATTTCCAAGTACGTGCGGAAAACTACTAATTCTTTAATTTCGACAATTTCATAACAAACCTACAATATAATAAACCACTCGACGGAGCGCCCCTTCGTCGGGTGGTTGCTTTATAATTTTTTTGCAATTATTTTGTTTATAGCCAAATAAAAAAATCTCGGAATTCTTTCCGAGATTTTTTACTGCTTTTTATAAATTTCTTTCCACGAAAGCAATCAATGCTTCGGCGGGAACAAACCCCAAATTGTTTGCCGCAAGTTTGCCGTCTTTAAAAAGCAATACGTTGGGGATAGAAGAAATACCGTATTTTCTTGCAGCGTCTTCTTCTTCGTCCACGTTCACTTTTACAAACATCGCCTTACCGTCCAACTTTTCTGCCGCCTGTTCAAACATGGGCGCAAGCATACGGCAAGGTCCGCACCAACTTGCCCAAAAATCGCATACTACAGGCAAAGTAGATGTTTGAATAAGTTCTTCCAATTGTTGACTTGTTACGAGTTGTACCATATTTTTTTCTCCCTTTTTAAGTTTGTATTATTTTCCGTTAAAATATGCCACAAAGTTTTCAAACGCCACGCGTTCGCTTTCCCCCGTCTGCATATTTTTCACGTTGACTACCCCTTCGGCAAGCTCGTTGCCACCGATAACCGCCACAAATTTTGCACCGATTTTGTCAGCGTATTTAAACTGCGCTTTTATCGAACGTTCCATGTGGTCAATTTCCGCTTTCACCCCCGATAAACGGAGCGCATACGCAAGCGAAAACGCTTTTTTGCGGCATTCTTCGTCCATTCCTGCAAGGTATACGGTAGGCGTTTCCGATGCAGGGAAAGCCACCCCTGTTTGTTGCATAACGATTAAAAGCCGCTCAATCCCTGCCGCAAAACCAACCGCAGGCGTGGGATTTCCACCCAAGCTTTCAATAAGCCCGTCGTATCTTCCGCCAGCGCATACCGTACCCTGCGCGCCGATATCGGTGGATACAAATTCAAATACCGTACGGGTATAATAATCGAGCCCGCGGACGATTCTACTGTCGATTTCATAGGCCACGTTT
>JAFTHR010000019.1 GCA_017457345.1 Clostridia bacterium
GCTTGATAAGCCTTTTTAAAGGCTTCGTGCTTGCCGTCGTCTCCAAACAAGAACGTTCTCGTGATATCCGAACAGTAGCCGTTTACGCGGCAACCAAAGTCGATTAAAACTTCGTCTCCAAATTTCAAGCGCGTATCGCCCGTTTCGTGATGGGGGACGGCGGCGTGTGCGCCGAACGCAACGATCGTTTCAAAGGATAGACCGCTTGCACCGAGCGCTCGCATATTGTATTCAAGTAGCGCCGCAACTTCCGTTTCGCTCATCCCTTCTTTCACGTTCGGCAGTAGCCGCAAAAACGCTTCTTCCGCGATTTCACAGGCACGGCGGATGTTGGAGAACTCCCACTCGTTTTTGATTGCCATTAAGAGATTGATCTTCTCGTCTATATTCACCATACGAACGCCCGCTTTTTCAAGCGCAACGAATTCGCTATGGCTCGTTTGGTCGAAAGATACGCCCACCGTTTCGTACTTTGCAAGGCGTTCTAATAATTCCTTTTGGGTGTAAAGCGTTGCTTTCACTTCGCTCCCTGTAAGGATTTTTTCCGCCGCTTCGATATACCGTTTATCGGTATAGAGCGTTGTACCAGACCCGTCGATAACCACGCATCCGTTCTCGGCAACAAAGCCCGTGATATACCGCAATAAGTATTCACAAGCCGTGTACACCGCTTGGCAGCCGCTGGCTTTTAATACGCTATTTCCATTCGTACAAACCATAGTTTTGTTCCTTTCGTTTCTATTGTAGCAAAAAAAACGCAATTCGTCAACTATCCAAAACGCGTTTTTTGGATCTTTCAAGCCTTTTTCCGCCGTTTACAAGCCGAAATAGGTCTTTTTCATCTCCATTGCCTCTTCCGTTTGTCTGCCCGCCGATTCGCTTACGATATACGGCTCTAAATCCAAATCTTTGAGCGCCACCGCCAACGGCTCGAAATCCGGACCGTACACTTCGTCTTCAAACGTAAGATGCTTAATTTCCCCTTTTGCGCCGTACATAATTTTGGAAAAATGGCAATGAAAATGTTTCATTCGCTCGTAGCCTAACCGCTCGATCATATATTCAAGGCGAGCGCGATAATCGCTAGAAGTTTTAAGAGAGCCTTGTTCGCGCGCGTTAATATGACCAAAGTCGATACACGGCGTATAAATAGGATCGATTTCGCAAAAACGCGTAATCTCTTCCACCGTGCCGATTTGCGCAAGTTTCCCCATTGTTTCGGGGCAGAACATCCTATCTTGCAAACCGTTTTCGTAGATCAAATCCCGCAATACTTTTAAGCGGGTTTCGGTTAAGGCAACCGCTTCTTCCCGCGCCGCTTTACCTTGCGCCGCAGGGTGGAAAACAATTCGCTTTCCGCCTAAACTTTTCGCCGCAAGCGCACTATCCAAAACGTAGCCGTACGATTTTTCCGCCATCTCGTTATCGGGATTTGCAAAGTTAATAAAGTACGGCGCGTGCACCGAAAACTCCACACCCGCACGCTCGAACGCACTTTTTACCGCTTCCGTTTTTTCGGGGGTAAAAAAGCGCACGCCACGCCCGAACGAATACTCGAAACAATCTAACCCGCGCTCTTTTACGAACGCCGCCGCTTGCTCGGTATGCGCGTAGCCTGCCGCGTAAAAACTTTCGCTGTTGCCGCTAGGCCCGAACTTAATCATTTGTTCTTATCCTCCGTAAATCGCACTCTAATTGCGCCTTTAATTTTTCAGGCGAATCAAACCGTTCCACCTCTCGCAAAAAGCGCACGAACTCTATCTTTATTTCTTGCCCGTATAAGTTGCCACTAAATCCGTCTAAATACGTTTCAAGCCAAACTTGACCGTCTTCAAACGTTGGACGTGCACCGAAGTTGGTTATTCCTTTATATTCCGTGCCGCAAACAAGCACGCGGGTTTCGTACACACCGCTTTTAATCAAATACTTATCTTTCGGGTATTCCACGTTGGCGGTTGGAAAGCCCAACAATCTGCCAACTTTTCTGCCTTTTTCTACCCTGCCTGCCACAAAATAGCCTTCGCCAAGGTATTCTTTTGCTTTTTCTACCTTGCCTAAGGCAAGCAATTTTTTTACGTTTCGCGTGCTTACCTTTTCCCCTTCTATTTCTAAAAGGTCTTCTACGTCTACGCCTACACCACATATTTTTTCAATGTCGCTAGGCGTTCCCGCCGCGCCGTAGCCAAAGCGGAAATCTCTGCCGCACACAAATCTTTTTACGGGAAAACGAGAAGTTATCAAGCAAATAAACTCTTTCGGCGAAAGATTTTTTATCTGCGAAAAATCCGCCGATAAAACAAAATCTGCACCCCGTTTTTGAAAGATCTCTTCCCGTTCCTTTAAAGAGTACAAACTCCCTTCTTTTCCGCCGAGAATGGTCATAATCCCGATCGGCAAACCGTACGTTTTTGCACGTGCAAACAGGCGGGCGTGCCCGCAATGCACGCCGTCGAATCCGCCAAGAAGAATTACGCACGGCAATTCCTTAGCATATTCCGTTGTTAAAATCGCCGTGTTTAACATAACTTTTTCGTGAGTTTCGCAAACCCGTTTTCTACCGTTGCAATCCCATAAAATACGCCTTCACGGTAGAACTTATACTGCCCGTCTTTTGCATCCGTTTCAATCGCAACGCCATCAAAAATTTTGGCGCGGTTTTTCGCCGTTAATTCTAACCGTTCAAAAGGCAAAACGCTCTCGGTTGGAATAAGATACTCGTTTATATTTTCTTCCGTTAAATCCGCTATTTTCACGCTCTTTTCAATGGTGAAAACACCGCTTTTCGTTCGCCTTAAAGCGCTCATTACCGCGTGGGTGGAAAGCGCTTCCGCAATATCTCTGCCCAGCGAACGAATATACGTACCGCCGCCGCACTCTACCTTAATTTTATAAGAGTTTTTCGTTGCACCTTCCCCTAAAAAAGTAAGGGCGTAGATTTCCACTTCCTTGGGCGAAAGTTCAAACTCAACGCCCGCCCTAGCCAGTTCGTAGCCGCGGCGACCGTTCACGTTCTTTGCGCTATATTTTGGCGGCATCTGCAAAATCTTCCCTTCAAACGACGGCAAAACCTTTTGCACTTCGCTTGCCGTGGGTACTCTGCCGATATATTCCACCACGCCCGTTGTATCGAGCGTATCCGCATAAGCACCGAACGTAAACTCGGCAACGTATTCTTTTTTCTTTTCCAAAAAGTAATCGAAAAGACGGGTAGCGTTCCCTACCCCCACGGGTAAAACGCCGCTCGCCAAAGGATCGAGCGTGCCCATATGTCCGCAGGGCACTCCCGATAACCATTTGATTTTATTCACGATTGCAGACGACGAAACGCCCGTTTCTTTATCAACGTTGATAAAGCCGAACTCTCGCACGTTTACCGGTCTTTTCATACCTTTCCTTATCGAAGTTCAACGCCAAGTTTAAACTTCAAGTTATTTAAAATCTTTTTCACGAACCCGTCTAACGTTTCCGGTGTGAACGCCTTTTCCGCCGTTTGATCGGGGGTGAACGTCAACGTGAACGCCATACTCTTTTTGCCGCTTTCAATTTGACCACCACGGTACACGTCGAAGAGTTTTACCGCCGTCACGTACTTGCAAGAGTGCATTAACACTTCTTCGATTTGCGCCAAGTGAGTTCGTCGTTTACGATAAGCGCCAAGTCGCGTTGGGCTTCGGGGAATTTCGGCAAGTTCTTGTAGTGCACGCTATCGTCTGCCTTGCTTTCAATGATCGAATAGTTCAGTTCGGCAAGATATACCTTTTTATCTAAACCAAGCGCGAGCGCAATAGAAGGATCAAGTTCCCCCATCACACCAACTTCTTGGTTGCCTAAACTGATTTTTGCCGTGACACCAGGGTGCAGGTAAGGCTTTTGTCCCCTTTCAAAGGTAAACGGTAAGTGGAATACTTCTGCAAGTTCTTCTACCGCGCCTTTGAGCGTAAAGAAGTCGTTCCCGCCGCCCCATACGCCGAGCACCAAACGCTTTTCTTCGATCGGTTGGTTTACTACGGGTTGTTCTTTCGGCAAATATACTTTTGCAAGTTCAAATTCTTTCCCTTCGTCGTTCCCACGGCGGATATTCCGCACGGCGTTTTGGAGCATGGAAGGCGCAAGGAAAGTACGCATTAACGAGAGTTCTTCGCTGATCGGATTTAAAATCCTTACGGCGTTTCTTTCCACGCCGTCTTCGGGAATCTTCATCAAATCCATATCTTTCGGGGAATAGAAGGAATAGTTGCACGCCTCCAAATACCCTTGTTTGCAAAGCAGGTTCTTCACGTGTAATTCTTTCTTTTGCTCGTCGTTCAACCCACCGCCCGTCACGCTCGCTTTTTCAAGGAAGGTGGGCGTGAGATGATCGTAGCCGTACATACGAATAATTTCTTCCGCAAGGTCGGGGTACGCATCCACGTCGTCACGATAGCCAGGGACTTCCACCGTAAACACGTCTCCGTTGATTTCCGGTTTGAATTGTAAACGATCTAAAATCGAAAGAATTTCTTCGTTCGGTACGGTAATCCCTAACAGGGCGTTGATTTTTTCAATGCTTGCCGTCATTTTACGGGGCGTTAAATCGGCTGCGCACACGTCGCGGCAGATATCGGTCACTACCCCGCAACCGAGTTCTTCTACCAAGTGCAACGCTCTTGCCATACCGAATGCGTTGGTGTATGCGTCTACGCCCTTTTCAAATCTAGACGAAGAATCGGAAGACTGACCAAGCGAACGGGAAGTTTTTCTCACGCTATCACGCGCGAACTTCGCCGATTCAAAATATACCGCTTTCGTGCTATCTTTAATTTCGCTGTTTAACCCGCCCATAACGCCGGCAAGCGCAACGGGACGAGTGCCATCACAAATCACCAAATTTTCGCTCGTGAGCGTGAACTCTTTTTTATCGAGCGTGACGATCTTTTCACCGTTTTCCGCACGGCGCACTACGATCGTTCTTTGCCCTAATTCGTCGGCGTCGAACGCGTGCATCGGTTGCCCGATTTCAAGAAGCACGAAGTTCGTGATATCGACCATAGGAGAGATTGAACGAATTCCGCAAAGCGCTAAGCGTTTTCTCATCCACGCAGGGGATACGCCGCCCGTCACGTTCGTCACGTAATGCCCTACGTAGCGGGGGCAAAGGTCGGGCGCAAGGACTTTTACTTCCACGTCCTTTTCGTCCGTTTTCACCGCCGTGAAAGAGCAATCGGGTGTTTTTAAGGGTTGCTTCAACACCGCCGCCACTTCACGCGCGATACCGAACACGCTTTGGCAATCGGGGCGGTTTGCCGTGATGGAAATATCGAAAATCCAGTCTTCAAGCCCAACCACTTTGCGGATATCTTCCCCAACGGGGGCAGAAGGATCAAGTTCCAAAAGCCCGTACACTTCGGCGTTGGGATAGAAATCGTTGTTGATGCCGAGTTCGTCGCCCGAGCAAAGCATCCCGAACGATTCCACACCGCGCAATTTCCCTTTTTTGATTTTCTTAACGCCGCTCGGATTTTTTTCAAGCATTTGCGGATTCGTTTCGCAAACGGTGGAATTATCGAGCGCCGCGGGCGTTTTCATCCCTTCGTAAATGTTCGTTGCACCCGTCACGATTTGGAGTTTTCCAACCCCTTCTCCGCAGTCTACCACGCATACGCTCATATGGTCGCTATCGGGGTGAGGAGTAATTTTCTTGATTTGACCAACCACAACGTTCGTCACCTTTTCGCCAAGGTAAACGATCTCTTCCACTTCAAAGCCGCAAGAGAAAAGTTTTTCCGCGAGTTCGCTTGGAGAAACGGTAATATCTACGTAATCTTTTAACCAACTGAAAGGTACTTTCATTTTTTTCGCTCCCCCCTTAATCCTTAAATTGCTTTAAAAAGCGCACGTCGTTTTCAAACAACGTTTTAATGTTATTCACGCCGTATTTGAGCATAGCAATCCGTTCAATGCCCATCCCGAACGCAAACCCCGTGTACACGTCGGGATCAACGCCGCAATTTTCAAGCACGCGACGGTTGACCATCCCCGCGCCGAGTACTTCAATCCAACCCGTACCCTTGCAAAGACGGCATCCCTTGCCGCCGCATTCCGAACAACTAAGGTCCACTTCTACGCTCGGCTCTGTAAACGGGAAATAGGACGGGCGCAGACGTACTTTCGTAGAAGACGTGAACATCTTTCTTGCAAACTCTGCAAGCATCCCTTGAAGGTCGCAAAGAGTGATGCCCTTATCTACCACGAGCCCTTCCATTTGGTGGAACATAGGAGAGTGGGTTGCGTCGTCATCCGAGCGGAACACTCTACCGGGGGAAAGGATTTTAATCGGCGGTTTACCGCTTTCCATTACCCGCACTTGCCCTGCCGAAGTTTGCGTTCTAAGCAATAAGTTTTCGGCAAGATAAAAGGTATCTTGCATATCCCGCGCAGGGTGGTCTTTGGGCGTATTGAGCGCCGTAAAGTTATAATAGTCCGTTTCAATTTCAGGCCCTTCAAACACTTTAAAACCCATCCCTGCGAACACGTCTATAAGTTCGTTCTTTACCACCGTGATAGGGTGCAACGCGCCGCTTACAACGCGCTTGCCCGGCATGGTGACGTCGATTTGTTCGGAACGGTATTTTTCTTCCATTTCCTTTTGGCGAACGACGATAGCCCGTTCTTCAAACGCACTTTCCATCGTTTGCTTAAACTCGTTTACGATTTTACCGAATGCGGGGCGTTCTTCCTTGGCAAGGTCTTTCATTCCGCTCATCACTTCTTTAAGAGATGCTTGGAATTTCATCTTTGCTTCGTACAGCGCGCGGCCGCTTTCCGCGCCGGCGATCGCCGCTTCCGTTTCTAAGCGTAAATTCTCAATTTTTTGCTTCATATTCTCTTTCTCCTCCGAAAGGTTTTTACATAATAAAACGCCCCGCACGCCAGTGCGTGCAGGGCGAAAAGTTCGCGGTACCACCTGCGTTTGCGGCTTTTTTAGCCACCTCGTTTCCCCGTCTAACGTGCGGTCTACGGCACTAACTACACACGAACGATCCGTTCGTTTTCCCCAGCGCTGCTCCAAAGCGAAACGGCAATTTTTCGTTCCTTACGCTACCTTACAGCCTACGGGCAACGCTCTCTGAAAAGAACTTTTGAAAAACGCCAACTTTTTCATTGCATTTATTCTTAACGTTTTCATTATACACGCTCGCGCGAGAAATGTCAAACGATTTTTTTACTCAATTTCTTATTTCTTTGCCAAAAGATCACGGATTTCTTCTAAGAGTTTGGTGTTCGCCATGGCTTTCGCTTCCGCTTCCGCCGCCGCTTTTGCTGCTGCTTCTGCCGCTACGCGTTCTTGCTCTGCCTTCTTTTCCGCCTCAACACGCAAATCTTCTTTATATTTTCCAATCGCTTCCGCCTTTGTAAGACCTTGCTTTCTATATGCGCAAATCGCTTTCTTTTCGGTGAACTTGAACGCTTCTAACGCGTCTTCTCTCGCTTCCGCAAAACGGTTCATAATCCGCACGATCGTAAACAATACGAACGCAATTAACAAGAAGTTGATAATAGAACTTACGAACGCACCCCAGTCGATATAAATAGAGTTTGCAAGATCCACCACTTCGGTCACAACACCGTTTTCGTCAGTCGTTGTAGTAGTCACTTTTTGCAAGAAAGTAAGCGCGCCTTCGATCCCCTCACCGGGCAAAAGAACGGCAAGCAGGGCATTGATGAGCGGTTTTAAGATATAGTTACTCAACCCGTTCACGATCCCCGTGAACGCACCGCCTACGATAACACCGACGGACATATCCAGCACGTTGCCGCGCGTGATAAACTTTTTAAACTCTTCGAAAAAAGTTTTAATCTTGGAAAGTTTTTTTTCTTTTGTTTTCATTGTTCTATCTCCTCCGTTTTTTTCTTATTTAACGCGATAAAAGACGTTGCCGAACTCAGCGCCCAAAGCAACGCGTACACGGCAAACACTACGCCGGACGAAACGGATAAAGAACTTGTGAAAATTACCGAAACAATCACGAGTAGCGCCGTGAGCACCGTTTTCGATATCGCCACGAACCAAAGCGTTTTTTTCTTGATTTCACCCGTTTCCACCGCCGTCTTTAAGGCTTTACGCGAAACGCCGAATACCACAATCGCATACACCAAAAACGGTACAGAGCCAATAATCGTAAACGGCAAAACCACGAGCACCGCGCCGATTGCTTGCCCCACGTCCATTTCGCCTTTCGGCAGTAGTACGCCCGTAAAAATAAGTACGAACGCCACCACTAAGTACAAAACGGAAAGAACGGCGAATACGCCTTCTATCCTTTTTAAGATAGGGTATTTTTTCATGATCGTTTCCTCCTTTGTGTAAAATAATCGCAAAGATTAGAAAGTGGACAGTTTTCGCAATTTGGCTTTCTAGAAGAGCACACTTTCCTACCGTGCCAAATGAGCCAATGATGGGCTTGTCCCCAAAGAGATTTTTCAATCGCTTTGTTTAAACCCTTTTCCACCTTTTCAGGCGTATCCCCTTTTGCAAGCCCTAACCGATTGCTTACGCGAAAAAC
>JAFTHR010000146.1 GCA_017457345.1 Clostridia bacterium
GAAGTATTGCCTTTTTCCCGCGATCAACTCATTAAAAAAGAGCGGTTTTTGGCGGGGTTAGACGGCGTTCGTAAGGTGGCGCTTCAAACGTTTACGGGCAATCCGTTCTTTTTCAGTCCGTTAAAAACGTACCGTTTCTCCGTCACGCCAACGGTGAAATATCTAAACGCGTTGCCGGCGCTTTTGACCGACCTTCGCAACTGGATAAACGGCGATTATCGCGTGTTCTTATTCTGCGGAGACGAGTCCCGCGTGCAAAAGATGCAGGAAGCGCTTATCGAAGAGTGCGTGCCCTATTATAGCGGGGCAAGTTTCCATGCGGAAGAGAGCCCCAAACGCGGCGTGTTCCTGTTTACGGAAACGGTGGACAAAGGTTTCGTTTTACACGAGTGTAAAACGGCGGTAATCGGCACGAGCGATTTATACACGAAAATTCCCGTTTCAAGGCGGATTCGCCGCAAGCGCGGGGATATGTTTTCCGCGCCGGAAATCGGGGATTACGCCGTGCACGAAACGCACGGGATCGGTAAGGTTATCGGTACGAAAAAGATTGAAACGACTGACGGCGTGAAAGAATGCGTTGCCCTTTCGTATAGCGGTGGGGACACGCTCTATTTGCCCGTGGAAAATATGGACGTATTATCGAAATACGTTGGGGAAGAAACACCAAAACTGAGCAGGATCGGCGGTGCGGAGTTTGAACGGGTAAAAGCGCGGGTGCGCGCGGCGATCAAAACGCTAGCGTTCGATTTGAAGAAATTATACAAAGAACGCAGCGAACAAGCGGGCTACGAGTTTCCCAAAAACGAAGCGTTTATGCAGGAATTCGAGCAGGCGTTTGCCTATGAACTCACTCCCGATCAAGCAAGTTCGATAGCGGAAATTAAAGGGGATATGTGTTCGCCGAAAGTGATGGATCGTCTTCTTTGCGGAGACGTTGGTTTCGGCAAAACGGAAGTGGCGTTCCGTGCAATATACCTTTGCGTTTTAGCCGGAAAACAAGCGGCGCTTATGTGCCCGAGCACGGTGCTTTGCACACAACACTATCACACGGCAATCGAACGGTTTTCGTCGTTTGGCGTGCGCGTGGCGGCGCTTAGTCGGTTCACTACGTCCAAGCAACAAACGGAGATTTTAGAAGGGTTAAAAAACGGAAAAATCGACCTTGTAATCGGTACGCATAGGCTACTTTCCGCCGACGTATCGTTTAAAGATTTAGGGCTTTTGGTGCTAGACGAAGAACAGCGCTTCGGCGTGGAACATAAAGAAAAGATTAAAAATTTGCGGCATAATATCGACTGTTTGACTATGACGGCAACGCCGATTCCCCGCACGCTACACATGTCTCTTTCGGGGATGCGGGATATTTCCACCATTCAAACGCCGCCGCAGGAGCGTTTGCCCGTACAAACGTACGTGGTGGAAGAAACGGAAACGCTTTTAAGGGACGCCTGTTTAAGAGAACTTGCAAGAGAAGGGCAGGTATTCGTTTTATACAATCGCGTGGAGAGTATTTATTCGTTTGCGGCACGGCTTAAAGAGATCTTACCGGAAGCGAGGGTTTGCGTTGCGCACGGTAGAATGGAGAAGTCGGTGCTAGAAAACACGGTGCTAGATTTTTACGCGGGGAAAGCGGACGTACTAGTTGCCACCACCATTATTGAGAATGGTGTGGATATGCCGAACGCGAACACGCTAATAGCGATCGATAGCGATAGGTTGGGGATTTCTCAACTCTATCAACTCAAAGGTAGAGTAGGGCGTAGTTCTAGGCTCGCTTACGCGTATTTTACGTACAAGGCGGAAAAAGTGATGTCTAAAAACGCCGAAGATCGGTTAAAGGCGATTATGGAGTTTACCGAACTTGGCGCGGGATATAAACTTGCCATGCGTGATTTGGAAATTCGCGGTGCGGGCAACGTACTTGGCGTGGAACAACACGGTCATATGGATAAGATCGGCTACGAACTCTATTCAAAACTTTTAAAAGAGGAACTTACGGGGGAAACGCAGTCGGTAGCGGAACTAGATATTCAAACGAGCGCGTATATTCCCGAAACCTACATTGAATCTTCGGCAGGAAGGCTGGATACCTATAAGCAGATTGCTGAAATTTCCACGGTGGCGGACTATAAACGAGTGTACACGTCGCTAACCGAAACGTACGGCGATTTACCGCAGTCGGTAGGGAATTTGCTTGTGATAGCCGTTTTAAAAAGCCACGCGGCAAAGTTCTCCGTGAAGAAAATTACGGTCAAAAACGGGTTGGGGACGTTAGAGTTCCCGTCGCTTGCATCTCTTGGGGATAAGCGCATACAAGCGGCGCTCGATAA
>JAFTHR010000147.1 GCA_017457345.1 Clostridia bacterium
CAGATCGAAGCGGTGCAAATGCTTGTCAAAAATAACGTGGCGGGGATGTTCGGCGGGAACCGTAAGAGTAAGAACTATGGCTCTTCTTGCGAATTCGCGGACTATCGGGATTATATGCCCGGAGACGACACCACGAAAATTGACTGGAACGCATACGCTCGTTTTGATAAACTGTACCAAAAACTGTATCTCGACGAACGACAAATGCATACACGTATTTATATCGACGGTAGCCGTTCTATGGCGTACGGAGATGAAAAGAAGGCGGAACAAGCGTTAAAACTTGCCGCCGCTTTGGCGTACGTTGCCGTTGCGGATATGGATAAAGTTTCGGTGTACGTAATCCACGGCAATCAAGTGGAAAGCGTGTTTTCTAGCGTTGTGGGAAAAGAAGCGTTCCTTCGTGAAGTAGGAAAACTTGATAGCGTGGTATTCGACGGCGATAGCCAAATAGGGGAAGCGATTTTGCAATCCAAAGTGGGCTATGGCGACGGGATGTCGGTGATTATTTCCGACTTTTTCACGGAAGAAAATTACGAGCGCGCTATCGACTATTTAACGGATAAAAAGCGCCACGTTTTGTGTATGCAGGTTTTAGCAAAGGAAGAATTAAAGCCGCAGGCGCGCGGAAAGATGCATTTCTACGATTCGGAAGACGCCGAAAAAACTTACCGCAAAAATATCGATAGAGAAATTGCCAAGGCGTATAAAGCGGCGCTGGAATACACCGTTTCTCGCATTGAAAACTACTGTATGGCGCGCGGCGCAGACTACGTTATGGTTGCCGCCGAGCATACGATTGCGGAAGTGTTCTTTGGGAAAATGGTTGATAAGGGGGTGCTCAAATGAGATTGTTATACCCCTTAGGGTTGCTCGGTTTAATCGGCGTGCCCGTTTTGATTTTGATTTACATACTCAAAAACAAATACACCGAACAAACCGTTTCTTCCACCTATTTATGGACGCTTAGCGAAAAGTTCTTAAAACGCAAAAAACCGATTAGTAAAATGGCGGGCATTATTAGCCTTGCCTTGCAGATTGCGGCGGTCGTATTCCTTTCGGTTGCGCTCGCCAACCCCGTGTTCATTTTACCGAATGCGGCAAACGATTATTGCTTTATTTTGGATGGCTCTGGTAGTATGCACACCGTGCAAGGAAATACCACGCGGTTCGATTTAGCAAAAATGGAAATTGAAAACGTAATTGAAGATTCTGCGGACGGCAGTTCGTATACCCTTGTGTTCGTGGGGGATGCAACGAACGTGGTGTACGAAAAGGTAGAAGATAAGAAAAAGGCAGTCACCCTTTTGCAAGAGTTAAACGCTTCTAGCCTTGCAAGCGGCGTGGCGGACGCCGTTGCTATCGCACAAGAATACTTTAACGAAAACCCTGCGCTCGTCACCTATCTCGTTTCGGATAAGGAATATGCAGGAAAACAATACGTTAACACCATTAACGTTTCGGATTCGAGCGAGAACTACGCCGTTGCCGAAATCAACTATGCCGTTGGAGAAAACGGCTTAACCGTGTATGCCGAAGTCGTTTCTTACGAAAGCGACAAAACGCTTACGGTGGAATTGTACGTGAACGGCGAAGGCGTGCCTGCTCAAACGCAAACGGTATCGGTGCAAAAAATGGTGCACACCCCCGTTTCGTTTACGAGCGATAAAACGAATTTCGATTCCTTGCGCGTTCGCGTAAAGGAGAGCGACGCACTTTCTCTCGATAACGAAATGGTGCTCTATAACGTGCATAAGGAAAACGAGTATTCGGTGCTTCTCGTGAGCGATAGACCGTTTTTCATCAATTCGCTTTTCGATACGGTGAGCGAGGCGGACGTGACGGTGCTTGCAACGAATGCGTACAACGCGCCCACGGGCTACGATTTGTATATCTTTGATTGCTATGCGCCGGCTACGCTACCGAGCGACGGTGCGGTATGGTTCTTTAACTTACAACAAAACGTGGACAAGACGGGGATTACCTATCAATCCACGGTAGAAATTGAAGAAAAGAGCGGTGTGGAAATTGAACTCGTGCAAACGGGTTCGAACGAATCCATGGCGCTTTCTAGAGAACTCGACGGAAAGGGGATCTCCCTTTGCAAGTACGTGAAGTACGGCCGTATGCGTAATTTCACAACGGTGTTTGAATACGAAGAAACGCCGATTGTCTTTTCTGGTACAAACGAATATGGCAATAGAGAAGTGGTGTTCGCGTTCGATTTGCACGATTCGAATTTCCCCTTAAAACTCGATTATATCGTTTTAGGGCGCAATTTATTAGAATACTCTTTCCCCACCGTGGTGGAAAGCGTTTTATACGAATGTGGAGACGACGCGCTCATCAACGTTGTTTCCGGTTGTGAAAGTATCCGTATCGAATCTCCTAGCGGGAGTATTTCGTATTTGGATACGAACGAGGCAACGGCAACGTTTTTGCTTACGGAAATCGGCTCTTATAAAGTGACGACGAAGGTGGGCGACGTGTCCCGTGAATACCATTTATACTCGTTGCTCGGGGAAGAAGAGAGAACTTCTTCTACCGTGGAAACGGTGAATTTACAAGGGCAAAGAAGTAACGTAAAGCGCGACGGGAAATATCAAGACCTGATCGTGTATTTCGTGCTACTGTCGCTCTTATTCTTAGCGGACTGGGGGGTATACTGTTATGATAAATATCAGCTTCGATAACCCCTGGCTACTTCTACTTGCTATCCCCGTGTTCGGTTTTATTATCGCGGGGTACTGTATTGCGATCGGTAAAGAAAACCGAACCAAACATATCGTGGCTTCGTTCGTATTGCACTTGGTGATGGCGGCGTGTATCGTCCTTTCCACGGCAGGCACGGTGTTAACGTGCGTTTTAACCAAAACGGAAGTGTACGTTTTGGCGGACGTTTCCTATTCGGCAAATGCGAATTTGGACACGGTGAACGGGTACGTGCAGAAGGTAAAAAAAGGCTTGCCCAAAAACGCCGAAATGGGCGTAATTTGTTTTGGGAAAGACCAACAACTTGTCACCGAAATGGGCGAAAAAATCGTCAGCGTAAAAGAAGCGCAGGTAGACGAGAGTGCAACGGATATCGTTTCGGCGCTAGAATATGCTTCCACGCTTTTCTCCGAGGACGTTATTAAGCGTATCGTACTCATTACGGACGGGAAACAAACGGGCGGAGAAGCCGCCGCGGAACTTGTAAACGCCGTTGAAAAACTTTACGCGCAAAACGTGTACGTGGATGCAATGTACGTAAACGATAATCTCTCTCCCAACGCAAAAGAAGTGCAAATTTCCACGGCTTCGTATATGCAATCCACCTACTTAAACCACGAAACCAAGGCACAGGTAATGGTGCAAACCACCTATGAAACCCCTGCCGTAGTTTCGCTCTATAAAGACGGGGTAAAGGTAAAGGACGTGGCGCAACGCTTAACCGTTGGATTAAACGTTGTGAATTTCGATCTCTTTACTGCCGCTCGCGGCACGTATGACTACGAGGTGCGGGTGCAAGCCGCAGAAGACGAACTTTCGCTTAATAACGCCTACGGGTTTACGCAAACGGTGTCGGGCGAAATGCGCGTGCTTCTAATTTCTGGAAACGCTGCGGATGAAGCGTCGATTGAAACGTTGTACGGCGATAAGGCTACGGTAGATGCCTATATTAACACCACGGACGTGCCTTTCACGGTAGAGCAACTTTGCAAGTACTACGAGATTGTGATTTCCGATTTCGACGTGGATACACTCGAATACGATACCACGTTTTTAGATTCGCTGAACGTAGTCACGCAAACGTACGGCAAGAGCCTACTCACGTTTGGGGATATGCGAATTCAGGATCAAGACGAGAACGAAACGTTAACGACTTTTAGCGGGATGTTGCCCGTAAACTACGGCAACGCAAACCAAGGCGCAAAGTTCTTATCGATCGTGCTCGATATTTCTTCGAGTATGGACGGGCGCGGCCACTTTATTCTGGCAAAGCACGCGGTGGAGCAACTGATGGAACTTCTCGAATTTGAGAAGGACTATATCGCCGTCACGTACTTTGCGGATAAGGTGTATCCGTTCAAAGGGGCAACCACGTTCACGGAAGAAGTGAAAGAAGAAATTTTAGACGACTTGGAAGTTCGTGAAACCAAGCACGGCACGGCGATTGAAGAAGGCTTAAAAGTAGGCTATAACGAAGTTGTGCCGTACGCGCAAACGATCGCGAATAAGCAAGTGATGTTAATTAGCGACGGGCTTCGTTTCTCGGGCTCGGATGAAGATTTAGGCGCAGTAGCCGCAGGGTATAAGAGTTTGGGGATTGCAACGTCTACCATTTTAACGAACTCGCGCGAAGTTGCCGATATTCAAGACGTAGAAGCAGAGTACAACGGGTTGCTTTTAATGAAAGATATCGCCGCGGACGGCGGTGGGAAATACTACCACGCGAAAACCACGGCGGAGATCAAGAAATTGATTTTAACGGAAGTGGCGGCGAACTTAACGGAATCCGTAGTACTCAACAAACCTTCCACGGTCATTTTATCCCGTGCTTCGGATAAATCGTTGCAGGGGGTAGATACGCAATCGTTTGCAAAGATCAATAGTTACGTAAACAGTACGCCGAAAGGCGGTGCAACCACGGTTCTTTCCACGTTATACGTCAACTCGGAAAACGTTTCCACCGAAGTGCCGCTTTATGCCTACTGGAAGTACGGCAACGGGCGGGTGGCAACGTTCACGAGCGCGCTTTCGGGGGACTGGTCGGCGGCGTTTAGAAACCAAACGGGCGAAAAGTTCCTTTCGAACGTGTTTGCCACCAACGTGCCGGCGCAAAAGGTTGAAAACCCGTACCTTGTGGATATGGTGTTCGACGGCTTGCACGCAACCGTTTCTCTCACGCCTGCCGTGGTGGATTTAGATGCCGTTGCAACGGTAGAAATCGTCACGCCGAACGGGCAATCGTACACGGATGAAATGGTGTTCTACGCTACGGGTTATACCTATCGCTTCTCGGCTTCCGAGTTAGGAAAATACACCGTTCGGGTAAATTATTCGTATGCGAACGTTTCTTTCCCTTCGGAGTGGACGTTCCACGCAACGTATGCATCCGAATACGATCGGTTTACAACCTTTGATCCTGCCGAGTTATACGCGGCACTCCGCAATCGCGGCGTGGTGAGTGAAGACGGAGAAATCACTTTGGTGAACGACGAAAAAGCGGCTTCAACCTACGTGGTTCAATGCACCGTTCCTTTGGTAATGACGGCGGTTTTATTGTTCGTGATAGACGTTGCCGTTCGTAAACTCAAATGGGCGGATATCAAGGGCTTATTCAAGCGCAAGAAAAAGGAAACGGGAGGTGGCAAGCAATGAAGAAACTAATGAGTTTTTTCTTGGCGATATGTAGCCTGTTTCTCGTTTCGTGCGCCACGTACACGGAAGGTACGCTCGGCGGCGTAAGCGGCGGCGGTGCGCAAGAAGATCAATTCACCGTCACGCTTGAATACAACGATCAAGTTTTACCAACTGCCGATCTTTCGGTGGAAGGGTTAGAAGTTCAAATTACCGACGGGTTTAGTTATTACGAGTCCAAAGTAGGAGCAGACGGCGTTGCCCGTTTCAAAGAAACGGAAGGTAGTTTTAAAGTGACGCTTACGGGTTTGCCCGAGCAATACACGTATAATCCCAACGTATACACGGTATCGAACCAAATGCCGCACATTATTTTGTCGGTATACGAAGTATTAAAGCCGCGTAGCGGTAAAGGTACGAATTTGTACGATTGTTTCGAGATCAGTAAAGCCGGTATTTACCGTGCCACGATCAAGAATGCGGCTTCGAAAGTGTACTATCAATTCCGCCCCACAATGAGTGGACAGTACGGGATAGAGTCTATTATTCCCACGAGTGTGAATAAAATTAACCCGAAAGCGGCAATTCATATCGGTACGTTTGCGTGGAAACCTACGCAACCGAACTACGTGCTCGATACGGGCGGTCAAAAGGCTTCCTATACCAAGAACTTTAAATACGACGTGCAGTTAACTTCGGATATGGTTGGGAACGTGTACACGTTCGTAATTTCGGCAACGGAAAAGAACGGCGTGTATCCTTTGCAAGTAGATTTTGCACTCGTTCGCGTGGGGGAATTCACGCTAGAAACGAAAAACGTGCAAACGGTATTACCGCAGTCTATTCCTATGTACCGTTCTTCGGCGGATTATATGGCGTTTGTAAACAAGCACAACGGTGAAACGCGCGGAAAAGTTTGGACGAATCCCGAATCCTACAACAACGAAACGCATAACTATTATTTTGACGGCGAGAAGTTCTATTATAGTGAGTTCGACGGGTTCTATCACGTTGACCTAGATATGGACGGCGACGGTGGTGATGCGGCAAGTGGTGCAGATCCTATTCTGTACGCAAAGGTTTCGCAGGCGAGTCGGTTCTTAGATCCGTTAAATACGGTAGAAAATGCGGGAAACAAATCGCTCACGATTGATGAAAAGAACTATAAACTGTTCGTGGAAGGCTACGATTCGCTCGTTAAAAAGGGGTATTACTGTGTGTATCAACCCGCCTACGGGATTTATTGCCCTTGCCATATGCCGGATGCAGGCAGTTGCTTAGAAGGCTGTGAAACGTGCAATCCCGAGTGTACGCCTTGTCCGCCCGAACAAAAAGATCGCTTGGGCTATGCAGACGTTGCAAATGCCGACGGGGCTTGTCCCGTCACGCAAGAACTCAAAGATTTTTTGCAAAAATACTCTGTTTCGCAGCGACTTTATAACGACGGGAACGGTTGGGCGGAAAGCAAAGATCCTAGAATAGATTCCACGCACGAAAATCAATGGCTCTTCGCCTGCGGGTACTATTTGTAAGGGAAAAAGGTGGAATGTGAAAAAAATTTCACAAAAACGTTTGACAAGTTTTTAGAAATTGTTGTGTAATAAGTAAAATAACGAATACGGGTTCGTTTACATATTCATTATTTTAATAAAAACGTTCTTCAAACAAAAAAATCAAAAAAAGGA
>JAFTHR010000148.1 GCA_017457345.1 Clostridia bacterium
AATGCCTACTACAAGGCCTGTATCTGCGGCAAGAAACAGGACGCTCAAATCTAAATAGTTCATAAGTGCCTCCTGTTATTAAAATTAAATTGATAAAACTATAATGGGTTCGGATCGCAAGATTCCGTCTATTATTTCTCTATCTATTTCTATTTTACAATATATTTCCGCATTTGTCAAATGTTTGAGAAAAATTTGTTCTTGGTTTTCGAAAAAAACAAGTGAAAGAAAAAGACGAAAGGTTCTCCTTTCGTCCTATATTTTATAATTCTTCTAAATCGTTTAAAAACACGCTCGGATCTAAATCGGCAGGCATCTTCCATACCTTAGGCGAAAGATTGATTTGACCGATCGCCGCGCCGTCTGGCGAGCAAGAACGCTTGAATTGTTGGGTTGTAAAACGGCGGAAAAATACCGTTGCCCACTTTTTAATCTCTTCCGGCGAATACTCTTCGAAAAGAACGGTTGCCCATTGCATTACTTCATACGGGCTCCTTCCTTCTTTTGCAAAATAATACAAGAAGAAATCGTGCAATTCGTACGGGCCGATTAAGCTTTCCGTTTTTTGCGCAATTTCACCGTTTTTAGACGGGGGAAGAAGTTCCGGGGAAATTTCTTGTTCGTATACTTCTTTAAGAACACGGGCGCGTTCTCCCGTCGATTTTTGGGAAATTTGCTCTACCAGGTATCGAATTAACGTTTTCGGTAAACCACAATTTACCGCGTACATAGACATATGATCGCCGTTGTACGTAGACCAACCGAGTGCAATTTCGCTTAAATCTCCCGTGCCGACGACAAGCCCACCCGTCTCGTTTGCAACGTCCATTAAAATCATAGTGCGCATGCGCGCCTGCGAATTTTCGTAGGCTACGCTATAATCGTTTTCACTATGACCTATATCTTTAAAATGTTGGGAAACGGAGGGAGTGATGTCAATCTCTTTCACCGTTGCACCGATTTCGTTCATTAACACGTGGGAATTATTTTTCGTTTTCCCCGTTGTGCCAAAACCAGGCATGGTGATAGCAATAATATCCTTTTTATCTTTTTCTAAAATCTCGAACGCTCGTTCCACAATCAAAAGCGCAATCGTGGAATCTAATCCACCTGAAACGCCGATTACCGCCGTTTTGGCGCGCGAACGCTCCATTCTTGCCGCAAGCGCATGCCCCGCAGCATTCAATACGAATTCCGCTAAATTTTCCTTCTCTTTTTCATTAGACGGAATAAACGGTTCTTTTGAAATAGCAGGTTCGTCGTCAACATCAAAACAAGGCTTGTTCTCCACGGGAAACGAAAGTTCAACCGTTAAATCTTTCTCGGAGAACGCGGGCTCACACGCACGTTTTTCACCGTTTACGTAAAAAGCCTTTTCACCGCCGAATACGCCGTTTGCCGTAGACTCGTAAAGCCCTGCGTTAACGAACAAACACGCACCGCTACGGTTTTTAAACCAGCCGTCTACTTCGCTTTCTCCACCGATACGCGTAGGGATAGCGGCGATATTGATGCTTAAATCCGCCGAATCGTTGCAATAATCGTCCGTACCGATTTCCACCGAAACCGATATAGGGCTATTTGCAAGCGTGACGGAGAAAGCCGATTGACCAAACGGAACTTTTTGATCGTAAATGGAAAATTTACGGCGTTTTTCCCCTTCGTAAGGAAAGAAATTATCCGCTTCGGAGAACGCCGCGGAAAGATTCGTTTTCGGCGTTATCGATAAAATTTTCCCGTTTTGAACGGC
>JAFTHR010000149.1 GCA_017457345.1 Clostridia bacterium
ATCACCTTCTTCTCAGTATCAAATAACGGCAAGAATAACTTTTCCGGCGTTGTTTGTTTAATCAAGCATTGAGTCGTCAAATCCTTACTTTCAGCGCCGAGCGAATCGAAACGTTGATCGTCTAATAGCCATACCCAAAAGTCGTAATTATCAATCGTTGCAAGTTGGCCACGGATCTTTGTATCAAGTTCGAAAAAGTCGTTGTTTTGGTTCGGCCCGTCCGGATTGGCTTTTATTGCAGCACTCTTCGTAGCCTTGTTCTTGCGCTCTTTCGCTACTTCAGGCGCACAACCGATCCCGTATTCAATTGCCGTTTCATAAGCGGTCGTTGGATCAAACACTTCGCCTAAACGGAACAAGTCCCAGTTGATTTTGTGTCCAAACTGTGAGAGTTCCGCACTCTCTTTTGGATCTCGGAATAAATCTCCGTCGAATATAGGCCACGCGCCGTAATCTTTGAAATCAAAGTCTTCACGGATAGGATAGTTCGAGATATCAAGCGTCGTTCTTTGGTTGTAAATTAGAAACAGTTTTGCGTAGTTTAACAAAGCCGAATAAATCGAAACGTACGTTATTCCGTTGTTATACCACATGCTGTAATTCTCGGCATATTCGAAGAAATCGTTTATATCGTAGCCGTAATGCTGCCACATTAACCGTCTATACGTTTCCACGTTGATCTCTTCACGCCGCTCATAGATTGCCTTTAGCCGGTACACGAAACGGTCCACGTCTTTGAATTTTACAAATACGCGCCGTTCCCTGCATCCTTGCACCACCTGCAGATAATTTTGCCAGTTAAAAAACGGAAATTGCTTTTTACGCGCCCGGATCTTTTCGTGCGCCTTTCTCCGAAACCGTCGCTCGAATAATTGTTTGCAAGCCGTTAAAATAGACGTCTTTTTCGAGCGTTGTTTGCCCCCAAAATAGAGTGCGCCGGGGTGCTTGTCCAAAAACTCGTCGTCTTTCATCACGTAGTAATCTCGCACCATTTTTGCCAACGAACAACGCATTAAGTGGAATACGTAATACCCGAACATCAACCATACCCACACCGGAAAAAACAACGCAGGCACCGATAAATCAACGATCAGTTTGACTACCTGCACCACAACGTTGACGTAATTTTGCGAAATTGCAACGTAGAATACGAACGCCAGCAATTCCAGCGCTACCGTTAAAAGGTTTAAGTTATACGCCCACAATATGCCAAACGGAATGATAAACCACCACTTATGCTCGGCTACGAACGAAAAATACCGTTTAACTTCTTTCTTCGCCGGGAAATACGTGCGACGTTTCACCCAGAGAAAAGCGTTTAATTGCCACGTGTTGCCCTTTTTTTCCGTATCTATCCGCCGGTATCCGAGCCATACGCCGAGCGCGAAAATCAACGCGACAATTAAGACGGGAACGCTCACCATTGCAATAACGATTAGAACTTCGAGTAATTTGCCCGAATACGCCACGAGGTTTTGTTTCGTCGCAAATAGCGACCAAAACCGCCCCCAACCGAGCACAAACTCGTCCACCGTTAGCGGCAATAGTTCCTGCATCTGCGCCGCCGGGAATTCTTGAACCGCCGGTTGTATAACGGCACCAAGTGGCGTTGCGAAGAAATACGCAATCGAAAGCCCGAAATCGACGATTGATTGTATAAAACGTTCGAACACCGGGGCGAATCGAAACACCGCAAAAAGCAGCGTTGCGACGAGCAATAATACCGAAACGATAATATGTACCCTAAAACGGATTTTTCGATTTTTCTCGGCGACTACGCCGCCTAAACACACCGCCGCGCTCATATCCGCACCCTGCTGCACGTGAACGCCACGTAACCGATAAACAGCACCACCGCCACGAATAGCGTTATTTTTAATAGGTTAATTAAAAAATTTTTCATTCTTTTTGTTGAAATAGTATTGACTTTTTAATTTTTATCGCATATAATATAAATGCAGCCGAAAGGTTGCAATAGACGAACTTGTCAGAGTTGGCGGGTCTCAACCGCGTGGCTTGTTCGTCTTTTTTTATTCTTTTTTTCTTTTTTGCTGTTTCCGATAATTTCGTTCTTTGCTTTTTAGATTCGCCTTATCGAGCGTATCGGTCACACGAAAATTCTTCGCCGTTTTTCTGGAAAACGACCTCTTACTATCCGCGACTATACCGTTTCGAACGTAAGAATTCCTCGTGTCTCCGCGTTTCGGATTTTTGTTTAATGGCATATTATCTTTCCCGAACGTTTTTTCTTTGGTTGTAAACCCAACCGCTCTGTACTCACTTTCATTTTCAAGAAAAACGTGCGTTATATGCTGCGTATCGTGGTTATAACGATATTCATCTTTCGGATGGAATTCCGTTCTTTTTTTAACTTCTTTTCGTAAAATTGACGTTAATTTCTGAATTAACGGTTTTTTTGCTTTTTGCGAATTGTTCGGCGCTTTGGTCGCCTTGGCCTTTCCGCTCGATTTGCTCGACGTTAGTTCTTGCGCGGTTTGCCAACTCGTCATTGGCGTTTTGTATTTTGGTGGATGCGAAAGAGTCAACGGGCCCGGCACCTTCGAATTTCTTGAAACGGTTTTGCGCGACGTACTGCTCGTCCGTTTTGCCCCTGCCTTTTTCGCAGGGGCTTTTCTTTTGCTCTTTTTACTGCCTTTTTTGGGCTTAAATAAATTAAAGAATCCCATATTGCACCTTAGAAAATGATCGTAGGCTTATCAACGTTAATCTCGATTTCCGCTAAATCGCAGTCAATCTCGATCTTCGAAGTGCCTGCGGTAAATACAATTTTGAACAAATCGCCGCTCTCGTTCGCCGAAACAAACTCTGCATCCACGCCCGTGGTGCCTTTAATTACGCTTAACGCATCACCGCTTATGATGCGTACGCGCGCAACGTCGTTTTCAAACGCCGATATTTCAATATCAAAAAACTCCGTCACGTCCCTCGTGGAGTACCCGGCAACGCTTGCGTTCCACTCGTACTCGGAATCGCCGATCTTGAACTTATACGCTTTGTCCGTATCCGTGATTGCAAACACTCGCACGTCTAACGTTTCCGTATCCGAAAAACGCTGTACTTCGATATCTTTTCCGTAGTAAAACGTTTTATCGGATTGATTTTCAAACGTGTATTTATCGTCTAAAAGCAAGGCAATTTCGCCGTTATTTTGCGGCGTTTGCGTTGTATCTTGTTGCGCCGTAGCCGACATGACCGCGGCAATCCCTACGATAAATACAACGAGTATTAAAATCGTCGTGATAATGTTTATAAAAACGCCGCTTTTTTGTTTCTTTGCCATATCGTTATGCTCCTACGTACACCGGCACGATTGTTTTATGTTCGTTCGAACCTGACGTAAACGATAAATAAAACAAGGGTGCCGTATTCCCGAACTCTTTAACTGCAGCATCAAACTCTTCATCCGTTGCACCGGGCGCAATTTTAGAACGAATTGCCGTTGCCGTTAAAGTAGTGTTTGCCTGCCACTCACCGTCTTTTAACGTGATTGAAACGCCAGATAAAACGAATTCGGTAGTCACCTTATCTCCGAGCGCTGCTTTTAATTCTTCAGATGCTCGAACGCGTACGTAGATCGGCGACGTGTATAAATCCTTCGGATCCTTCGTTCCTTCTTCATACTTGGGGCTTGCCGTCAGCATGATATACACACCGCCGTCTGTTCTAAAATTCTTTAATACTAGTTTGCCGTCTTCCAGTTCTCCATGAGGCTGAATATGAAAAAACGCCTTTGCCACAACGTCAAATCCGTTCATTACACGTTCGCACTCAACGGAAATATCCGCGTAGCAGGTATCGGTTCCTGCTACCTTTGCACGAACGATAATCGTTTCGGAAAAGGTTTTTAGTTTGATAATTTCGGCGCTTAACCCGTCCGCCGCAGGCTCTACGCGCACGTAATCGGCAACGTTCTTGCCCGTCGCCCACTCGCTCTCCGCGTTCTTCCACGTCGCGCTCCATACTATCTCTTGCCCGGCAACCGTATCGTTAATCGTTATATGTACCGTCTTGCCCTCTTCCTTTACCGTCGGCATAGTCGGTGTTTCTTCTTCGTTTTTATCGCACCCTACGGCGAATACCGCCGTCATTGCCGCGCATAATAAACACGCTACTTTTAATCCTTTCTTCATAACTTACGCCTCAATCAACCACTTAACCGCATACGTTTGCGAACGTGCCCCGTCGTTTACCGTGAAATTAAACGCCACATTGCCCGTTTCTTGGTACGCTTTTACAACTTCGCCAAAATCCCTTGCATTGACGTCGCCCGTTGCTTTCGCGCTATTCGGGCAAAGCAATTCAAAGAACGCGCCGATATCCATTTTAGTTTTAGACGTATTCAACGCCGGCGATAAATCTACAAAACCGCTCGGAACCGTAAAGCCTGCCTCTGCAAGCGCTGCCGAAAAGTTCGTACTTAATTGCACGGACAGGTTTAAATCCTGCCTAAACTTCGTTCCGTATCCAGATATTACAACCGGCGAGAACGAAACGGTAAACTCTTCCCCTTCAAACTCATGCGATTGCATAGTGTAAAATAAACGGTACGGGAAAAGCCACTCAACCTGCGTTCCATATTTCGGCATTTGATATAGCGAGGAACCGATAATCGTACCGTCCGGCAACATTTCATGCGTATATGGATAAGCCGGCGAATCAAAAGGAGCGGGCGAATCGTACGGTTCTTCTAAAGTCACCGCCCAGGCAACGTCGTTGTGATAAAAATCTAACGTCTTCG
>JAFTHR010000020.1 GCA_017457345.1 Clostridia bacterium
ATACCGAAATTTTACCGTCTTGCAAGCCGAACACGTTGGTTTTCCCTTGCAACAAACGGATTTTTTCTTCCGTTACTTTTTCACCTTTTATTAAAACGGGAACGCAAGGTGGGAACAACCCGCAATCTTCCGCGCATATTCTCCCTTGAGCCTTTTCAAGTGCCATCCAAACCGTTTTTTTGCTTAAAAACGGCGTTTTCTTGGGGGCAGGGCATTGTTTTTTAGAGATTTTGCTAAATACACCGAACTCCCCGCTCAACGAAACAAGTTCTTTCTTCAAGCGAAGGAACTGCTTTTCCTCCATTGCGGGAGAAAGATAAAAGCACACGCTTTCCCCATCAAAAAACTCTGCGTAAATCCGCTTTTTTTCTAAGCGTGAAACCGCTTCTTTCACGTTCTTGAACGCCACGAAAAGTTTGGTGTAATCCCCGCGCACGCAAACACTTTTTTCTCTCTCTTTGGCAAAGGCGCGAACTTCCCGCTCCAACCACTCGTTTTGCGGGTATTTCACCGCGTATTCCACCGAAGCCATAATGGGATAGGATGGGCTTGTGGTGCGGAACTTACAAACCCCTTCTTCTAGCGCGTGTACGTGCTCTTCTTTCTTTGCACTCACCACCGCGCCTTGGGTGAAAGCAGGCAAACTCTTGTGCACGCCGTCCACCCAAAAATGGGCGTATTCCCCTGCATACGTAGCGCGGTTGAAATGCAAATGTCCGCCGTGCGCGCCGTCTACGAGCAACAACTTATTTTGGGCTTCACACGCCTTGAGAATCGGCTCTAAATCCACCAAATCTCCATAGTACGTGGGAGAAGTTAAAAGGAGCGCATCCGCCCTAAAAAGCGCCGTTAAAACGGCTTCTTGCTCAGGGGGGCAAAATCTTCCGCTTTCAAATTCCTTGCAACAAATTCTAACCGTTTTAAGCCCTAACACCTGGCAAGCATTGTATGCGCTTTGGTGTGACTTTTCAGGAAGCGCCACCGTTTTTACGCCTAAACGCTTGGCGGCGTAGAGCATAGCGAAAACCCCGCAAGTGCTGCCGTCCGTTAAAATAAAGGACTTTGCCGCGCCTAAATCCGCGCGATATCCGTTTGCGCCGTTTGAATGCACCCAGATGGCGTAAGCAGGGAATCGGAAAAGGAAAGTTCGGTCAAGTCCCACGCGCCAACCTTGTGCCCGGGGGTATGAAAGGAAAAATGCCGCTTCTCGGCGTTTTCTTTTAGCATTTGATAAATGGCGCACGTTTTTAAAACGTTTTTGTCTTTTAAAAATCGTTTCATTTCGTCACCAACGCGTTGCGAACCACTTCGTTTACGAACAAAAGTTGATCGCCCGTAAAGCGTTCTAAGCCTTTGGGTTGTTTAAAGAGCACCAAATGCACGTTTTTACTGCATTTGCGCGTGTTTTCGCCTTCTTCCACTTCGTAATACACCAAATCGGTCAAATCCGTTTTACTCTCGTCTACGCAAAGGTTAATCGAAGCCTGCGAAACGTCTACGGTGAGCGCACCGACCGAATCTCGAAGGTAATACGCGCGCGAATCAACGCCGATCACGCCTTGGCTCAAATACCCCTTAAACTCCACGAGAGCGCGTGCATAACTTTCAATACGCGCATACTCCTTTTCAAGCGCCCCCAAAATCTTTTCTTCCGTTTTATAGCGCTTGTCCTTTTCTTTTTTAACGTTTTCGCGGAAGTCCGCTTCCACGAGCGCCTTGTTCATAGCCGAAAAATTCGAACTTTCCGTAAGAGCGGAAACGTTTGAATAATAGCGCCCTAAATAACTTTCTACCATATGGATAAGCCCATCCGTACCGTCTATTTTCAGTACGTTGGGATAGTATTTATAAACCACCGTTTCTAAATAGGTTGCGTTATGCGAAACACCCGCTTCGTCGGTATAAGAATAGGTTTCGTTTTTATACACGTCCTGCACGAACAACGCGTCTATTTCGTTCATTGTCACCGCGGCAAGCATCAACTCGTCGTAGTCGTCGGGATACTCAGACATGTTCATTGCGCGGGACTCCATCACTTCGTAGGAGAGTACTTCCTTTCCGCTTACCGAAGCGTAGTTTTTAAACCCTTGCGAAGCGAACGTGCCCACGTAGTTGTATACGTCGAACCGCTGCGCCGCCGTGATATCGGTTGCCGCACCCGAAAAAATCATCATCCAAAGCAAAACAACCGCGACGGCTACCGCCGCGATTTTTACCCATTCGTAGGACAAGAATTGCCCTAATCTTTCTTTGGTGATTTTTGCGTCCATTCGTTGCTCCCGTTTGTTGTTCTTTGTATAAATACTCTTAAAAACGAATACTTATGCGTTTATTCTTTAAGCAGGTAAGCGTTTTTCGGTTTTTACCTGTATATTTTTAACAGCGCCGAACTCGCGCTCGACGCTGAAAGAAATTACTTTTTCGGTTTCATTGTAGGGAAGAGGATTACGTCGCGAATCGTGGAACTATCGGTAAGGAGCATCACGAAACGGTCTAACCCCATACCAAGACCGCCCGTAGGAGGCAAGCCGTATTCGAGCGCGTTGATGAAATCTTCGTCCACTTGCGCATCCTTGTTCCCAGCCGCGCGTTTTGCTTCCACCTGTTTTACCATACGTTGTTTTTGGTCGATCGGATCGTTGAGTTCGGAGAAGGCGTTGCCGTATTCGTGTCCGCAAATAAAGTACTCGAAACGTTCCGTGAACATAGGATCTTTCGGCTTGCGTTTTGCAAGGGGAGAGTTCTCTACGGGGTAATCGTAAATTACGGTGGGTTGGATAAGTTTATCTTCTACGAACGCATCAAAGAAGTCGATAAGCACGTGCCCTTTGGTGGAATTTTCACCGTGGTCAAGTTCAATCCCCGCCGCCTTAGCCGCCGCGCGAGCATCTTCGTCACTCGCCCAATCGTCGTAGTTTACGCCGGCGTATTTTTGTACCGCTTCTTTCATTGTCATACGCGTCCATTCGCCCATATGAATTACCGTGCCTTGGTAGGTAATATCGAGCGTACCGCAAACCTTTTGCGTGACGGTTTTATACAAATCTTCAATCATATCCATCATATCGAAATAGTCGCTATACGCTTGATACATTTCGATACTCGTAAATTCGGGGTTGTGGAAAGCATCCATCCCTTCGTTGCGGAAAATACGCCCCACTTCGTACACTCTATCCATACCGCCTACGATCAACCGCTTTAAGAAGAGTTCCGTTTCCACGCGCATATACATATCGATATCGAGCGCGTTGTGGTGAGTTTTAAAAGGACGTGCATCCGCACCGATTTCCAACGTTAAAAGAGTGGGCGTGTCCACTTCTAAATACCCAAGCCCGTCTAAATACGCGCGGATCTCTTTCAAGATCTTGGAGCGCGCACGGAAGGTTTCCTTTACTTCTTGATTCATAATCAAATCAAGGTGACGCAAACGATACTTCAAGTCCTGATTTTGCAGTCCGTTATATTTTTCAGGCAACGGCAACAACGATTTGGTGAGCAGAGTAAGCGACGTGACGTGCACGCTGACTTCCCCCGTTTGCGTTTTGAATACGTAACCCGAAAAGCCCACGATATCGCCGATATCATAGTCCTTTTTATAGGACGCGTAATTTTCTTCGCCGATATCTTGGCGGGTGACGTAAATTTGAATCGTTCCGCTCTTATCCGCGATATGCGAAAACGACGCTTTTCCCATAATTCTACGGGACATCATACGCCCTGCAAGCGTGACGGTTTTTCCTTCGAACGCTTCGAAATCTGCCTTGATTTGAGCAGAGTGCGCGTCTACGGGATACTTCACGTGCTCGTAAGGATTGTTTCCTTCGGAAACAAGTTTCGCTAATTTTTCGCGGCGAATTCTCGCTTGTTCAATGAGTTGTTCTTGTTCGTCTTGTACAGCGCCTTGCGCCGATTTGTTCTCTTGCATAGATCGAGCCTCTTTTTTTTATTTGGTAGGAACGGTAATTTCCAAAATTTTCAAAAGATAGTCGCATTCCGGGGCTTTTACCGTCACCACGTCGCCAACTTTCCCTTTCAGCAAAGCCGCGCCGACGGGGGATTCGTTCGATACTTTATTTTGCATTGCGTCCGCTTCGGTCGTACCCGTAATTTCGTACACGGTTTCTTCTTCCATGTCTACGTCGTACACCTTAACGAGCGAGCCGATATGCACGCTGGAAGTATCGAGATTTTCGGAAAGGACCACGGCGTTCTTGATTTGGTTTTCAAGTTCAAGGATTTCCCCCTCGTTCGCCGCTTGTTCATTACGAGCCGCTTCGTATTCAGCGTTTTCGGAAAGATCGCCGTGGCTTCTTGCCTCGGCAATGCGTTCAACGATCTCTTGGCGTTTTACCGTGCGAAGATATTTTAAACGCTCTTCCATTTCTTCCTTGCCTTTGCGGCTCATAAAAATCTGTTCTGCCATATTTTCTCCTTTTTAGCGGTTTTCTCCGCGTTTTCTTTCTTTTATCGCGCGCGTTTTACACGCATAAAACACAACCGTGACTTTCTAACGCAAAAGTCACGGCGTATTTCATTAGGCTCATTATACTTTATTTTATGCCGTTTGTCAACGGATTTTTCCCCGTTTCGGTTGAAAAAAGGGATTTTTTAGCCGTTTTAGGGCGATTTTTGCGCTTTCTTTACGCTTTCTTCGTAAATTCGGCAATTCGCTCGAACGCTTCCGACAACGCGTTCATACTCGTGGCGTAAGACATTCTCACGTTATTTTTCCCAAACTCACCGAACGCGCTTCCGGGCACGACCGCCACCTTTTGCTCTTTGAGCAACGCATCCGCAAACGCTTCTCCGTCCATCCCCGTTGAGCGAACGGAAGGAAATGCGTAGAACGCGCCTTGCGGCTCAAAGCAGGTCAACCCCACTTCGCTTAACGAGTGCAACACAAAGCGGCGGCGCTTATCATAAGAATCGCGCATTTCTTCCACGGTGGAGAAGCCGTCCGTAAACCCGTCTTCTAAAGCGGCAATCGCTGCGTGTTGAGACATAACGGGGGCACAAAGCATAGCGTATTGATGGATTTTAAACATAGCGTCGTCAATTTCCGCAGGCGCACAAGCAAACCCTAAACGCCAACCCGTCATAGCGAACGCCTTGGAAAAGCCGCCTACGTATATCGTGCGCTCTTTCATCCCAGGAAGGGAAGCAATCGAGCAGTGCTTTCTGCCATAGGTGAGTTCGGCGTAAATCTCGTCGGAGATCACAAGCAAATCGTGCTTGATAATCACTTCGGCAATCGCTTTGAGTTGTTCCTCCGTCATAATTGCGCCCGTAGGGTTGTTGGGATAGGTTAAAATAATCCCCTTTGTTTTCGGCGTGATCGCCTTTTCCAAAAGTTCGGGTGTGACGATAAACGCATCTTCTTCGCGGCACTCAACGTGCACGGGCACGCCGTCTGATAAACGCACGCAAGGCGCGTAAGACACGTAGGCAGGGTCGGGAATTAAAATCTCGTCGCCGCGTTCCACGCAAGCACGCAAGGCAAGGTCGATAGCCTCGCTACCGCCCACGGTAATCAAGATATGGGCGGGATCGTACGAAAGGGAAAATCTCTCGTTTAAATACCGCGAAACCAAGCCGAGCAAACGGGGCAGACCGCGGTTGCCGGTGTATTGCGTGTAGCCGCGTTGGAGCGAGGTGATCGCCGCTTGGCGCACCTTCCAGGGCGTGACGAAATCAGGCTCGCCTACGCCGAGCGAAATTGCACCCTCCGTTTCGCGAACGATATCGAAAAATTTACGAATCCCGCTCGGTTGCAATAATTTTGCTTTTTTGTTTACGAAATCTCTCATAGCAAACTCTTTCAATTACGGCTGTACCGATAAACGGTTGTCCTTAGGCGTTTTCTCCGTCACCACGCCTTCAATTTTATATTTTTTCAAGATAAAGTGGGTAGCGGTGCTAATCACCCCGTCGAACGTGGAAATGCGTTCTGCAACGAATTGCGCCACTCTTTGCAAGGTAGTGCCCTTTAAGAAGATAGCCAAATCGTATGCGCCGCTCATAAGATACACCCCTTGAACTTCGTCCATTTCGGCGATATCACGAGCGATCCCGTCGAACCCTTCGCCTTTTTTCGGCGTCACTTTCACTTCGATAAGCGCTTCCACCCCGTCTTCGTCGCCGTGATCAACGATAGCGGTGTATTTTACGATCTTTCCGCTCTCTTCCATTGCGCGAACGAGCGATTTTACCGTTTTTTCGTCTTCCCCAAGCATTGCGGCGATTTGCGCGCAAGTGCGGCGGGCGTCCTCTTTTAAGATGTTAGCGATTTTTCTTTCAAGCGTCATAACCGTACTCCTTTTTCTATTCGTTAAACAATCACGTTTTCGAGCACCAACTGATCGTAGGGGAAACTTTCCACAAAATCGTTTTTCGTGAACTTTACGTGATTGAATTTGGCAAAGTTGAAGATATGCGTTTTCATCAAAACGGGCGTGGGAAGGTCTAACGCTTGGCAAATATCCGTTAAGTACTCAAAAAATTCCGAATACGTTAACTTTTCCCCCCGTTCGTAC
>JAFTHR010000150.1 GCA_017457345.1 Clostridia bacterium
TCGGTACACGGTACCCCTTTCCGCGTTCTAACAAGAAAGTACAAAACCCGTAGAGTGCACCTACGTGTAGCCCCGATACGGCGAATAAATGTGCCACCCCGCCAAAGCGAACGTTCTCTAAAAGCGAAAAATCCATACCGGAAGTTTCCCCTGTTAAAATGGCAAAAGCAACCGAAGCCACGCTTTCATCTAACCCCGCGTAGACCACCGAAAACACCCGCTCGCGTAAAAAGCGGAACAATTCGAAATCTTCTCCCGTCACCACAATTTCACTCGTTGCAAGAACTTGATAACAAAGGGTTTGATGAACGGCTTCCGCACGAAATCTTCCGTTTTCTTCTAGCCGAAGATCGGTCGATACGTTTCCGCTAAAACACAACTCGCTTGAAAGAGATATGGGCGCTTGCGCATCTGTGAACACAACCGCTTTCCCTTGCACGGGCGCGCCGTTAAACTCCACGTTTACAAGCACGAGTTTTTGTTTATAACCGTAATCGTAGCGCTCCTGCACTACGCCACAAACGCTAAACGCACCGTTATAGTTTTCTTGGGATAAAAAGCCGTTTACCACGCCGTTAAAACGCGCATAGCCCACGCCGAAACAAAGTGCAAGCGCAAGAAAGATAAGCGCCGCACGTTTTTTACGCAAGGACAATGCAATTTTTCCCGCCGCGATCGGCAAGGCAAGCGTTGCTAACCACGGCGAAATATCGTACATAATAACGGAAAAAGAAAAAACGATCCCAAGCACGAAAAAAACCGCCGCGAACAATAAAGGGCGGAAATTAAACGCCCTTTCCGCCGCACTTTCGGGAACGGTTTTATTCTGCTTTGAATCGTTATCGGTTTTTATCATTCGTGTAAAAAGTTTTACGCCAAGGAAATTCTATCGGAAACGGAACGGACGAACAAGCCGATCTCTTCCCCGTACGTTACGCAATCGTTGATGAACGCCATGAGCCGTTCACCGGGGCGGGGAATAGAGAATACGTTGGCTACGATCAAAACGATCTCGTCCATATAAATTGCCACCTTGTCTTCCAGCGCGCCACGGACAATCGCCACAATCTCGTACGGCGTGAAATCCGTTTCGTGCTTGCGCACGAAGTCTTCGCTTTCCACGCGGTATTTTTCAAAGCCAAGGCATTTATCCGTTTTTCTATAATACGTTCTTCCAAGGAGTTTTTCGCTCTTGAACTCGCAAAGGGCAATCAGCGCTTCCATACGCCCTTCCACCTTCGTACCGTACTTCGTGATGCCGAGCGAAGAAAGGGTGCGCTTGATTAAGAACTCTGCGGAAATCGGCTCTTCCGCCGCCACTACCGCCTTTAAGCGCGCCGTAATTTCGGCGTCGTTTTCCCCAGACGTGACGAATACGGACGTTTCTTCTCTTTGTTCAAGTTGCGCTTTTTTATAAGGTTTTTTGCCTTTTGCAAGCACGCTCACGCCACGCTTTTCCGCACCCGTGAGTTTATCGAGCAAGTCCTTAATCTTTTTAATTTCACGCTTGGGATTGTTATAGTAGTTCACGGCAAAAATTCGCATCACGTTCCAGTTCGCACGCTTTAACGTTTGAATTTGGAGCACGTTTCTATCCTTCACCGAGAAGCCGTTCGGCGAATCGCACATAATTGCCAAAATAAACTTGTGCTTGTTCTTGGGATCCACCACCGCAACGTCAATTTTAAAATCGGACACGCCAACGTTCGCACGGCAATCGTACCCGTAAGAAGAAAGTTCTTCGGCAATATATTCGCCGATTTCGGCGCGTTTTGCCACGATATTCCCCGAAGGAATTGCAAGGTTCGTTCTACCGTTTTCGGCAAAATCTAAGAACGCTTTTAAGCCCGCCACGCCTTTAGACGACGTTTTCGAAAGATCGATCATTGCACCCGTAATCGAAGAGAATACGATCATCTCTTCCCGCGCACGGGAAACGGCAACGTTTAATCTTCGCCAACCGCCCGCTTGGTTTAAAGGGCCGAAGTTGATAGACATTCTACCGAACCTATCCGCACCGTAGCAAACGGAGAACAAAATTACGTCCCGCTCGTCGCCCTGTACGTTTTCCAAGTTTTTAACAAAGAGTGGTTCTTCTCTATCGTAGGCTTTTTCGTCTAACTTATGCGCCGAAATAGCCGCCGTGAGTTTGCTCTCGATATAATTCTTTTGCACGCTACTGAACGTGACCACGCCGATACTTGATTTGCAAAGTATGGGATCGGATAAGCGGCGAATTACTTCTTCTACTACTGCATCCGCTTCCACTTTGTTGCGTTTGGTAAAGCCACGCTCGTACACACCGTCTGCACAGAAACGGAATTGCACCTTGGTATCCAAAGCGTCCGGCGAAGGGAAGGTGCAAAGTTTATTCCCGTAGTACATCATATTCGAGAACGCAATTAGGCTCTCGTGTTTACTACGATAGTGCCACGTAAGCCCGCGTTGAGGCATACCGAGCGCCAAGCAATCGTCGAGCACGCTTTCCAAATCTTCGTTTTCGGGGTTTTCTTCGTCTACGTACGTTGCCGCAAAGAAGGTGGTAGGAGGCAACTGCTTCGGGTCGCCTACAATCACCGCGCTCTTTGCACGGGCAAGCGAGCCGATCGCTTCCGCCGTGGGCATTTGCGAGGCTTCGTCGAAAATAACTAAATCGAATAAATCGCTTTCCGCTTGTAAATACTGTGAAACCGTCATAGGGCTCATCAGCATACAAGGCGCAAGAGAGCGAATGAGCGTGGGGATCTCTTCGAAAAGTTTTCTAAGCCCCATACCACGCAAATTGCTCTTTGCGTACCGTTGGAAATTGACGACTTCTACACTCACGCTACCTTCCGTAGACGCCGTGGGTATACGCGAAATGATTTTCGAACGGATTTTTTCTTTGGTGAGTTTTGCAAAATCGTCCAACGCCAAGCGCAAGCCTTCCGTTTTCTCTTCTAACACGTTTGCCGAGAAACGGGAGAGCACGGGATCGAGCGGAACATTCGTTTGCAAATAGTTTTTATAGATGTTTTTACGGAAACTGCGAACGATATTTTCGCCCGTCACCGTACCCGATTCCAACGCGTCGGTAATAAACGTTAAGCCTTCGTCGTCTAACTTTTGCGCCGTTGCACGGTACATACACCAACTTGCGAGCATGTCCATATTATCGATCAACGCACCGGCTTTTGCTTGATAGTATTCAAGCACGTCTTCTTCCGGAACTTTATTTCTGTTCGCTTTGGTAAGCGTAAGGAAACTTTCTTCCGCCGCTTTGAAACTGTCCATTGAAGCCATTAAGCCTTGAAGGACGGGCGAAGAATAGCCGTTTGAAGCACGCATACACATACTGTTGAAACTATCGGCGTTATAATCCAGGAAGAGCGTTTGACAATGATCGTGCAATTCGTACAAATCGGAAAGGAAGTCCTTTCTCGCTTCTCCGTAGTCAATCCGTCCAAACGCGAACGTGAAGTATTGCGAAAGTTTGGTGTTTTCGCGAATCACGCGCATTGCTTCGTGAATCTCGCACAAAATACGTACGCCTTCTAAACGGCTCTCGTCCGTTCCCTGCTCCGTTTCTAGTTTCGCAAGTTTTTTCACGAGCGCGGAAACCTTTGGATCTTCTAACGCTTCTTCCGCGCGCTCGTCTAAAACAGCGGCGATCTCTTCGTATTCCTTAGAGATATCCACGAGTTTTTTATACCGTTTGCGGTACGTTTCAAGCGAAGCGTCTAATCGGCGGTTGGCATTATAGAACGCGTAAAACTCTTCTTCGTTTTCCTTAAAATATCTGTTTAACGAGCCGCTATCAAGCAGTTTTGCCAGCGAATACAACGCGTCCGCTTTGCGGCGGGTAAACGTGCTAATTCTTTGGCGGTATAAATCCAAGAATAGACCGATATAGTTCTTTAAGTGCTTGATCTCGGTAATCATTACTTCGCAAGCACAGTAGAGCCCGTCACGCAAGCCGCGGGAATACTCCGAAAGGTTTACGTTCTCAAACGGCGAACGATACACCCCGCCGCACTCTTTTGCTGCGGCTGCCGCTTGCACCATCATCTCTTCGTATGCGTGGATGCGCTCTTCGGTCAACCCGTCGTAGAACGAACTTTCAATGTTGAAAAGTTCGGGGGCGGATTTCTCCTGCAAGTAAATGAGCATTGCCTCGTAAATCGAAACGCCCAAACGGCGCTTTTTATGCAAGGCGGCAAACGGTTCGGATAAATCGTTTCTAAGCCTAGAAATGCCTTCCGTTTTTTCGGCAATCGCCACGCTTTGTTGCGTACCTGCCATAGCCAAAACGTCCGTCAATTTTTGTAAAACGTCCGATTTGTTCGTTTTATTCGAATGCAATTCCAAACAGAAATCGCCAAGCCCTATCCAGTCTAAACGCTTTTTAACAACGGAAAGTGCCGCCTGTTTTTCCGCAACGAAAAGCACGCGCTTTCCATCATACAACGCGTTTGCAATCATATTCGTGATCGTTTGCGATTTACCCGTGCCGGGAGGCCCGTGCAACACGAACGATTGCCCCGTTTTAGAAAGCGCGATCGCGCGCCATTGCGAAGAGTCTGCAAGTAGCGGCGTTAGTACTTTTTTCGGCGAAGTTTTATCTTCGTCCTCTTCTTCCGTTTCTTCTACGGGCAACGGGCGGTTATTCAGTAGCGCCGAAATGAGCGGGTTCTTAGAGAACTCGTCCATATTTTTTCGAAGATCTTGCCACATTTGATAGCGCACGAACGAGAATGCCGAAAGGTACACGTCGTCGTACACCTGCCAACCGCGCATACGCAACGTTTCCGCACGGATCATTGCGATAATTTCAGAAATTTTTAAGCCTTGCA
>JAFTHR010000151.1 GCA_017457345.1 Clostridia bacterium
ACGGAAAAAGAGCCTTGTTCAAAGGGGAGAACTCTTCCGAACGAAGAAGGGATTGTGCGCGTATCGAACCTATTAAAAGTGCTTGGCGAGCCTTCGCGGATGAAAATTGTGTTAGCACTTTTACAAGGTGAAATGTGCGTTTTTCATATCGTTGAAGCGGTGAAAGGAACGCAAAGCGCCGTGAGCCATCAACTTCGTATTTTAAAAGATAATAATATAGTTAAATGCACGCGTAAAGGGCAAACGATCACCTATTCGATTGCAGATGGGCACGTGGAAGAGATTGTTAAAACGGCGTGGGAACATCTTAATTGTAAAGGAGAAGAAGAATGAAAACCGTTATCAATATCCGCAACCTTGATTGCCCGAATTGTGCGGCGGAACTTGAAGAAGAACTAAAAGCGATAGACGGTGTTTACGAGTGTGAAGTGCTTTTCACGTCCCACCAAAGTCGATTGAACGTGGAAGCAAGCGTTTTGCCAAAAGTAAAGGCGCACGTTTCTTCGTTTGAAGAAGTGGAGATTGTTGAAGACAAAGAAATAACGGAAAAAACAAACAAAAAAACGTGGATTTTTATTTTAATTTCGCTTGTTTTAGCCGTTTTTGGTGTTTTGGTTGGGGAAGTTTTTTCGTCGCATATAGGCGCTGTTATCTCCGCAGTTTGTTGTTTGGCGGCATATTTTTTGGTAGGGCATCCCGTGCTTTTGTCCACCGTGAAAAATCTTTCAAAGGGTAGGATATTCGACGAGAATTTTTTAATGACCGTTGCTTCACTCGGCGCGTTTTTGCTTGGGGAATACTACGAAGCGGTTGCCGTAATGCTTTTATACCAAATTGGGGAAGAGTTGCAATCGCTTGCCGTTGCGCGTTCTCGCCGTTCGATCAAAGGATTAATGGAATTAAAAACGGAACGGGCGTATCGAGTTTTAGAAAATGGCGGCGAACTTGAAGAAGTTGAGCCAACGGCGTTAAAGGTTGGGGATATCGTGCTCGTGAAAACGGGTGAAAAAATCCCTGCGGACGGCAAATTGCTTTCAAACGTTGCGGTGTTAAACGTACAAGCGCTTACGGGCGAAAGTTTGCCGATTGAGAAAAATAAAGGGGAAGAAATCCTTTCCGGCTCGATTAATGCGGGTGCGGTGATAAGCGTTGAAATTGTGCGCGAATACGAAGAAAGTGCGGTGAGTAAAATTCTTGAACTTGTGGAAAACGCTCCTGCGAAAAAATCTTCTAGTGAAAAGTTTATCACAACGTTTGCTAAGTATTATACGCCGATTGTGTGTGCGCTTGCGGCAATCGTATGCCTTATCCTGCCGATAATTGAAGGAGTTGTTTTAACGGGTGGGTTTGCGTTTGTGAACTTTGAGCGTTGGTGCAAGGTAGCGCTCACGTTTTTAGTGGTTTCTTGCCCGTGCGCGCTCGTAATTTCCGTACCGCTTACCTATTTTTGTGGGGTGGGAGCGTGTGCAAAAAAGGGTGCGCTCATTAAAGGCGCAACGCATTTAGACGTATTAGCCACCGCAAAAACGGTAGCGTTTGATAAAACGGGCACGTTAACCCACGGCAATTTCGCGGTGCTTTCCGCGGTTTGTTGGAAGGGTACAAAGGAAGAACTGTTAGAAACGATTGCGTGTGTGGAAAAAGGCTCGTCTCATCCCGTTGCAAAAGCGTTTGAAAAATACCAAAAGAAAGAGATGCAAATCCCTGAAAATCATGAAGAAATTGCAGGAAAAGGGATGATTGCAACGCTCGCGGGAAAACGTGTATGCGTAGGCAACGAGCGTTTGTTAGAAGAAAACGGCATAGCCGTTCCCAAAATAGAAAGCACGGAAACGCTAGTGTTCCTTGCCGTAGGCAACGAAGCGATCGGCTACGTTGAAGTGGGGGATGAACTCCGCGCCGAAGCGAAAGAAGTTATCGAAAAATTAAGAGAAAACGGCGTGCAACACACGGCAATGCTCACGGGGGATAATAGAAAGCGCGCAGAAAAAGTTGCCAGCAGCATAGGAATAGACGAATTGCGTGCAGAATTATTACCACAAAGCAAATTAAGCGAGTTCATCAACTTAAAATCGAATTTCGGCGGCGATACTTTGTACGTTGGTGACGGCGTGAACGACGCGCCCGTTATGGCTTCTGCCGATTGCGCCGTTTCTATGGGGAAACTTGGGAGCGCGGCGGCGATTGAGTGCTCAGACGTGGTTTTGATTACCGAAGGGCTCTCGGGGCTTGTGTCTGCGCGTAAAATTGCAAGAAAAACCCGAAAAATCGTTCGCCAAAACATAGTATTTTCCCTTGCAATGAAGATAGGGTTTATGGTGCTTGCCACGTTGGGGATTTTACCGTTGTGGCTTGCGGTATTTGCCGACGTAGGCGTAATGCTCATAGCCGTATTAAACGGGTTGCGCGTTTTAAAAATAACCGCTCAAAAACGTTGACGGTTTGCGTGCTTTTTGGTATAATTTTTTTCGAGGTGATAAAATGAACAAACCGAAATTAGTGGTTGCCACCGGCAACAAGCATAAATTAATTGAAATTGCGCAGATTTTTTCCGAATTCGAAATCGTTTCCCAAAAACAAGCAGGGTTCGACGTAGACGTGGAAGAAACGGGTACAACGTTTATGGAAAACGCGTTGATCAAGGCAAGAGCGGCTTCCAAGGCGCTCAATCTTCCCACCCTTGCCGACGATAGCGGGATTTGCGTAGACGCGCTCGGCGGTGCACCCGGCGTTTATAGTGCGCGCTACTGCGGTGTGCATGGCAACGACGCCGAAAATCGTGCGGTTTTATTAAAAAATCTTGGCGATAATAAAAACCGTGCGGCACACTTTGCGTGCGCGGTGGCGCTCGTTTTCCCTAGCGGAAAAGAAGTGACGGCGGAAGGGTTTACCTATGGTAAAATTTTATATAAAGAAGAAGGCGACGGCGGTTTTGGCTACGATCCGTTGTTTTTAAACGACGATTTAAATAAATCGTTCGGCGTGGCAACGGCGGAAGAAAAAAACTCCGTTTCGCACCGTAGCCGTGCCCTTTACGCCTTGAAAGAAGAGTGCAAAAAGGCGGGGGTAATTCTTGGGGAAAAGCAATGAAGAAAATCGTTGTTCTTTCCGATACTCACGGAAACGTGCGCGGGCTTCGAGCGATCGAACAGTTGTTTGCCGAAAACGATATTGTGATTCATTTGGGCGACGGTTGCACGGATATGCGTGATTACGTGGCGGAAAATCCCGATAAGTATTATATTTTACAAGGAAATTGTGATTTTGCGCGGGCTCTCCCCGAGTTCGTATTAGAAGTAGAAGGAGTGCGGATTTTTATGGCGCACGGTCATCAATACGGCGTAAAAACGGATTTAAGCCGCTTGGCGTACGCCGCAAAAGAGCGTGATTGTAGTCTTGCACTTTACGGGCACACCCATCAAGCGCGGGTGACGGAAATCGGTGGAATAACGTGCATCAATCCAGGCACAATGCGTTATCCCTTGGATGGCGGTGGAACGTATTGCTATTTGCTAATAAACGGCGAAAAGTTTACGCACGTGATTGTCGGTGAAAAATTGCATTAAAAAAACCCCTCTCAAAGAGAGGGGCTAATTTTTTTCTAGTTATTCAACAACGGTAAGCATCCAAATTTTTTGTTCGCTTTCGCCAGGGTTTAAGTGGCTCATATCGAATTTCGTTTCAAGTTTATCGGGTTTTCCGTCCGTTGAAGGGAGAGAACTCCAAGGTTCTAAGCAAACGTACGGCGTATCGGGTGCGGCTGCTTGCCAAACGCCCAAATACTTAAAATCTGGATATTCGAACTCAATCGATTTTTTAGAAGCCTTTGATTTAAGTGTTACCTTACGGCTGGTTTTGCCTAGCACGATAGCGTCGTTTGCTAGAATTTCGTGCGTAAGCGGCATAACTACGCCTTTTTTCAAAGGATAGGAGCGAACCTTTCCAGACATAAACGAGCCGGACAGGGTATGCCACACGGGTTTCGTGTTTTCGCTAAACTCTAAGAAGTAGTTTTCAAATTTATCGTTTTTCTCGAACGGAACGTTGATGCCGGGGTGACCGCCAACGGTGAAGATTAATTCCTTCTCGTCGTCGTTTGTCACGGTATAAAGGCAAGAAAGTTTATTCTCTTTAATTTGGTACGTAATCGTAAGGGTAAAGCGGAAAGGATAATCTTTGAGCGTTTCTTCCGATTCTTTTAAAGTGAAAGAAAGTTTCGTTGCCGTTCTTGCCGCTAAGGTGAATTCGCTCTTGCGTGCAAAACCGTGAATACCAAGTTCGTATTCGTTTCCATCGTAGGTGTATTTCCCACCGTATAAACGCCCGATTACGGGGAAAAGGTTAGAGGCTCTGCCTTTCCAGTACTTCTCGTTTCCCTGCCAAAGGTATTCGGTTTCGGTCTTTTTAGAGTAAATGGATTGCAATTCAGCGCCTAAAGTATCCACGCTAACTTTCAAGGTTTTGTTTTCGATAGTGTAAAGCATAAGTGCTCCTTTAATTTCATTTGTGGTTATTATAGCACAACCGTTTTGAAAATACAAGGGTTGAACGAAAAAAATTAAGAAAAAGTATTGACAGTAGTTAGCGTTCGTGTTATAATCTAAAATAGATTATTGTGTGAAAAAAGCAAGACCAAATTCGCACAAAAAAGGGGATACATATGGAAAGAAAAGAAGCGGAAATTTTATTTGAAGAGCTCTTTGGAAACAAAGCAACCGATTTGTTTACGGCAGCAGGCAGAATTAACGTGATCGGTGAACATATCGACTATTGCGGTGGTAAGGTTTTCCCTGCCGCGCTGAATTTGCGTTGCAACGTGTACGGAAGAAAGAACGGTGAAAACGTGATCCGTGTTGCCGCAAGCGACTTTAAAGAAGTAATTACGCTTGAAATTGATAAAATGGACGATTATCGTTCGTTAAAGTGGGGGAACTATCAAGCGGGCGTTGCCTTCTATTTACAAGAAAAAGGCATTGAACTCGTTGGTTGCGATTTGCTTTACGATTGTACCGTGCCCTTCGGTAGCGGGCTTTCTTCGAGCGCGGCAATCGAAGTTTCCACGGCGGTTGCGCTTTGCGAATACGCAGAAGTTCAATACGATAAAGCGGAACTTGCGTTAATCTCCCAAAAGGCAGAGAATAAGTACGCAGGGGTAAATTGCGGCATTATGGATCAATTTGCTTCGGCAATGGGGAAAAAAGACCACGCCGTATTGCTCAATTGTTCCACGCTTGAATATGAATACGTGCCGTTGAAATTAGGCGATTATTGCTTGGTTGTTGCAAATTGCAATAAACCCCATAATCTTGTAGAAAGTAAGTATAACGTTCGCCGTCAAGAAGAAGAAACGGCGCTTAAA
>JAFTHR010000152.1 GCA_017457345.1 Clostridia bacterium
ACCCGTGTTTTTACAAGAAAGTATTTATTCTGAATTAAAAGGCGCACATCTTGCGTATAAAATCTCAAAAAATAAAAAGGAGTCATAAAAATGCACTATAGAAAAAACTCAGACCCCATGAATCATTGCACATGCCCATATTGCCGAAGCGAAGAAATATATTTTGAACTAAAATATCTATCATCGACCAGTCTTCAAATTGTTTTTTGGACTTCTCTCTTCTTCTTTATATCATGCACGGCAACAATGATACGTAGATTTTCAATTCAAGGAATCCACTTTCCGCAAGATTTAGTCTCCATCTCCATATCTTTGATTTTAGGAATAATCAGTATCGTTTCTTTTGTTAAACACAAAAAATTTAAGTCTAAATTACATGATTGCGGAACTTGTACACGGTGCAAAAGAAAATGGTATATCAAATATTAACTAAGCCCTCAATTTTTTATCTGAAAATTTTTCGGCTTATAAGCAAATCACAACAACCAAGTTTTTAAGTATAATTTATCTATAAAATCCACCTAAAGGAGACTTACTATGGATAAGTTTGAACTTGAAACTTTTGAGCAATTACTCACGCTTGTTGACGATTTGCAATCGTGTTTTACCGACGAGGATGCCTATTCACGCTCACCGTCGCCGACCGAGTGGCGCCGAGCCGGGCGCACCGTGCGAGCAATCACGCTAACGTGCCACGAACTTTTGGGCTACGCTCGCGCAAAGCGCAACATTGAAACCGTTCTTATTCGGAATCAACTACATTTTGTTGACGATACAACGCCGCCGGCAACCGAGCCGACGGCAAATTTTAACCCTAAAAAGAAGAAAAACGGGGGCGAATATAAATTTTCAAGCAAGGAGATTGAAAAAATGCCTCTATTTTACAAAAACCTTTTCGTCGCCGGCGACGTCGTCGCGCATTGGCGCAACCGTTCAGGCGGTTTGATTGAAATTCGTTGCCAAATTCAAGGCAAAAAAATAACCGCTTCTGGGAAAACCAAGCAAGCGGCGGCAGAAAAGTTTATTAAAAAATTGAATATCGAGCAAACAACTCCCGAAAAACCTATAACGTTCTACGAATACGCTATGCAGTTTTTAGAAACGGTGAAAAAGCCGAACGTTAAGGCGGCAACCTACGTTGACTACGTGACGTCTTTCGAAAAGCACCTTTTCCCGGCATTTGGCGAAAAGCGCCTTTCCGATATTAAACAATTCGACGTGCAGCAACACTTGAACTCCCTGCTCGAGCAGGGGCTCTCCCGTTCGGCTCAAAAACAACGTCAACTGCTCAAATCGCTCTTCGAATACGCTGAAGAAGATCAACTCGTTTCCCGTTCGCCTATGCGGCTCGTAAAATTGCCGGCACACGAAACGGAAAACGGTGCGGCTCTTTCCAAAACGGAAGAAACCGAACTCGTGGAGCGCTGCATCACGTCGGCAACGCGGAGCGGAAACGCGTTCGTGTTCCTGCTCTACACCGGGCTACGTCGCAGCGAACTTGCAACGGCGCGCATTGAAGAGGGGTTCGTTGTGGTTGAAAACGCAAAGCAGCGCAAAGGGCGGCGTGTGAAAACGCGCTCGATTCCGCTTTCGCCGCGGCTTTTAAAATTCTTTCCGAACGTAGAGCATACGCTAGAAGAAATCCGCGACCTTTACCCGAACAGGCTTGGCCGCACGTTCAAAGAGTGGTTTCCGTCTCACCACCTGCACGAACTGCGCCATACGTTTATAACGCGGTGCCAGGAGTGCGGCATTTCGCGAGAGTTAACTTCGTTATGGGCGGGCCACCGTGCGGACAACACAATGACGTCGAACGTTTACACGCATTTTTCGGCAGAGTTCCAAAAGGCGGAGATCTTGAAATTTTCCTATTGATTTACGCCCAACTTTACGCCCAACTTTTTTGAAAAGGTGTCGCAAAAAGCAAAAAACGGGGTGAAAAACCCCGTTTTTAATGA
>JAFTHR010000153.1 GCA_017457345.1 Clostridia bacterium
ACATAACTTGTCGCGAATGACGAACGTCGAGAGCAGGGGAAGTACGGTGAAAATCCGTCGCAACAGCCATTACGGTGAAAGTCCGATAGCCTGCCGCGGTAAGATTGCATTACAGGATTCTCGGGCGAACGGAGAAAGAAAGTAAAAAACTTTTAACGCGCCTTTTTAAGGCGCGTTTTTTATACAAAGGAGAAAAAAATGAAACGATTAACAGGATTTTTAAGCGTATGGTTTGCGGTGGTGCTTGCTCTTTTTGCGGTGGCGTGCAGGGGCGGTGACGGCGGTTCTTCGTCTTCTGCGGTAGGAGAGAAAGCAACGCCCATGCAGGTGGTAAAAATTGTTGCATCGCAAGAAAAGGCAGGCGTTGCGGGGCTAACGCTCAAAGGGTATATGGACGTGCTGGTGGCCGAAGGAACGCTCGTTTACACCGAGCAAAGCGGTATGATTTGTTCAGTAAACGGCGTGGAGAACGATAGCGTAAACTCGTTTTATTGGATGATTTATTGCAATGATGCAGACTATACCACCACGGCGTATTACGTGGAGTACCAAGGCGTGCGCTACGATTCGGCGCTCGTTGGGTTTAGCGAATTGCCCGTAAAAGCGGGGTGTACGTATCTTTTAGCGTATCAAGGTTTCTAAGATGAAATCGGCGAATGAATTTACTATAACGGGGGTGTTCGTTGCCCTTTTAATCGCCTTGCAATGGGCGCTTTCCGTGCTACCGAGCGTAGAACTCGTGAGTGTGTTTAGCGCCGTTTTTTGCTATTCTTTCGGCGTAAAAAAAGGGGTAATCGCCATGACGGCGTTTTCTCTTTTGCGTTGTTTTGTGTTTGGATTTTTTCCTACGGCAATGCTTTTATATCTCGTTTATTATAATTTATTTGCCGTCTGTTTTGGCTTTTTAGGCAATAAAATGCGCAAAAAGGAGGGGGCAGGTACGCATTTATGGGTGATTTTGCTCGTAATTTTGATAACGCCGTGCTTTACGCTACTTGATAATCTCATCACGCCGCTTGTGCTAGGGTTCTCCAAAAACGCGGCAAAGATCTATTTTGCATCTTCCTTGCCGTTTATGGCAACGCAAACGGTTTGCGCGGCGTTAACAACGGCGCTTCTATTCTACCCTTTGCGGAAAGTTTTTAAATCGGTGAGCGAATAAGAGAAATAAGTGGAAAGCGGTGGTTTCATAGTTCGCCGCTTTTTTTTATAAAAAAATAAAAAAAGGGTGAAAATACCCACGGAAATCGTTGACTTACGCAAATCGGTGTGGTATTATATTAACGAATAGAAACCGCTTTTTCAATTCGAAAAATCGAACGTGAGGTGAAATTATGGAAATTAAAATTACCAAAACAACGAATCCGGGCGTAATGCCCCCTGAAAGCCAACTTGGGTTTGGCAAGGTTTTTACCGATCATATGTTCGTTATGGACTGGGATTCGGTGAACGGTTGGCACGACGCGCGCATTGTACCGTTTGGAAGAATTGATTTGCATCCCGCCTCCACCGTGTTGCACTACGGTGCGGAAATTTTTGAAGGTTTGAAAGCCTATCGCCGTGCAGACGGCGGCGTGCAACTTTTTCGCCCGATGGAAAACATCCGTAGAATGAACAATTCGGCAGAGCGTATGTGCTTGCCGCTTTTAGACGAACAGGATGCCTTCCAAGCCTTAACGGAGTTTGTGAAGTTAGAAGAAAAGTGGGTGCCTAAGTCGTTTGGTACGTCTCTTTATTTGCGTCCCTTTATGTATGGGGACGACGAAGTGCTCGGCGTGCACGCCGTACACCGCGCAACGTTTATGATTATCGCATCACCCAGCGGTAGTTATTATGCGGAAGGGATCAACCCCGTTAAAATTATGATTGAATCGGAAGATGTGCGCACGGTACGCGGTGGCACGGGCTACGCGAAGTGTGGCGGCAACTACGCGGCTAGTACGAGAGCAGGTGAACGCGCGGCGCTTAAAGGATATTCACAAGTGTTGTGGCTGGACGGCGTGGAAAGAAAATACGTGGAAGAAGTGGGCGCAATGAACGTTATGTTCAAGATCGACGGGGAAGTTGTCACGCCCAAACTTACGGGGTCGATTTTACCCGGGATCACGAGAAAATCCTGCATTGAAGTACTTAAAAATCTTGGCTATACGGTAAGCGAACGGTTGCTTTCGGTAGAAGAGTTGGTGTCTGCAATGGAAAGCGGTAAGTTGGAAGAAGCGTGGGGCTGCGGCACGGCGGCGGTCGTTTCGCCGATCGGAAAACTCGCTTACGCGGGCAAAGAATACGAAGTAAACGGCGGAAAAATCGGCGAAGTGACGCAAAAATTGTACGACGTGCTTACGGGTATTCAATGGGGTAAATTGCCCGACGACTACGGTTGGGTGTATAAACTTTAAAAAACAGCCGAAAAATCTTTGAGAAAAACGAAAAATACGCGTAAAACTCATTGACAAAAGCGGCAAATTGTTATAGAATATAAATACTTATTTATATAAAGGCAACGACGGGACGAAAATCCAAGGTCAGGCGCTACCAGAGAGTCGGCGGAAGGTGCGAGCCGATAGGTCGCTTGGATATATGCTCCTCCCCGAGCCGCCGAGAGAAAAGCGGAGAATTTCCGCCTAGTAGATTCGGCCGGGTTCTCCCGTAATAGAGAGCGCACTAGAAAGGTGCATTGAGCGGACGTTTTTCGTCAAAGAGAGTGGTACCGCGGAGCAAAGACTTCGTCTCTTTTACACAACGCTTTGTCGTGCTGTGTAAAAGAGATTTTTTTATATCAAATCCCAAAAAAATACAAAGTAGGAAAACTATGAAAAACACAAATAAGTACAAGAAACAATTTTATAGCCCACAAGGCGTGACGATGGGTTGGATTCGTAAGCAGTCCATTGAAAAAGCGCCGATTTGGTGTAGCGTGGACTTGCGCGACGGAAACCAAGCGCTGATCATTCCCATGAGTTTGGAAGAGAAATTAGAGTTCTTCACCTTGCTCTGCAAAATCGGGTTCAAGGAAATCGAAGTAGGGTTCCCTGCGGCGAGCGAAACGGAATACGAATTCTGCCGTGCAATTATCGAGCGCGGCTTGATTCCCGACGACGTGACCATTCAAGTCCTTACCCAAGCGCGCGAGCATATCATTGCAAAAACGTTCGAAGCGATCAAAGGCGCGAAGAACGCGATCGTGCACGTGTATAACTCCACGAGCGTGGCACAGCGCGAACAGGTGTTCAAGAAGAGCAAGAAAGAAATTATCGATATTGCCGTGAACGGTGCAACTCTTTGTAAGAAGTATCGCGACGCAATGAAGGACGAAGATTGCAAAATCACTTTCGAATACTCTCCCGAAAGTTTCACGGGCACGGAGCCGGAATACGCCGCCGAAGTTTGCAACGCCGTTATCGACGTTTGGCAACCTACGGAAGAAGATAAGGTGATTATCAACCTGCCCGTCACGGTAGAACACTCTATGCCGCATATCTACGGCGCGCAAGTGGAATATATGTGCAAGAATTTGAAAAACCGCAAGAACGTGATCATTTCGTTGCACCCGCATAACGACCGTGGCACGGCGGTGGCGGATAGTGAAATGGGCTTGCTTGCCGGTGGCGACCGTATTGAAGGTACGTTGTTTGGAAACGGCGAGAGAACGGGGAACGTGGATATCGTCACGCTGGCGCTCAATATGTATTCGCAAGGCGTTGATCCTGCGCTTGATTTATCCAACTTACCCGAAATTACCAAGGTGTATGAAAAGGTGACGCGGATGCACGTGTACGAACGCCAACCGTATAGCGGGCAACTAGTGTTCGCGGCGTTCTCGGGTTCGCATCAAGACGCGATCGCAAAAGGAATGAAGTGCCGTGAAGACGGCGCCGATTACGAGAAGTGGACGGTACCTTACCTTCCTATCGACCCTACCGACGTGGGTAGAGAGTACGAGGCGGACGTTATCCGCATTAACTCGCAATCAGGCAAAGGCGGTATCGGCTACATTTTGGAAACGCAGTTCAAGCACGACTTGCCGCCGAAGATGCGCGAAGCGTTCGGGTATCACGTGAAAGGAATTTCCGATCACGAACACCGCGAACTTCAACCCAAAGAAGTGTACGAGATTTTCACTCGTGACTTCGTGAACTTAACCGAATACTTGAACGTGACGAAAACTGCGTACCAAGACGAAAAGGTGAACGGACATTTGGTTGGCGAAGTGACGGTAGAGTATAACGGCGAAGAAC
>JAFTHR010000154.1 GCA_017457345.1 Clostridia bacterium
AACGTGTATGAAGTGAGCAATCAATGCCGCGGCTGCGTGGCAAAAGCGTGTGTTTCTTCTTGCCCGAAGGACGCGATTAAAGTGGTAAAAGGCAAAGCGGTGATCGACCGGGAAAAATGTATCCGCTGCGGTAAGTGTAAAGCCGCTTGCCCGTATGATGCAATCGCCCATAAAGTACGCCCTTGTTCGGCGGCTTGCGGAATTAAAGCGGTGGGGACAGACGAGCACGGTAGAGCAAAAATTGATAACGAAAAATGCGTGGGGTGCGGTCAATGTATGGTTAGTTGCCCGTTTGGGGCAATCGCCGATAAATCGCAAATTTTCCAACTTATTCAATCGATTAAAAAGGGAGATTACGTGGTGGCGGAACTTGCGCCTTCCGTAGTGGGGCAATTCGGTGACGGCGTCACGCCTGCTATCGTAAAAGGCGCGCTTCTCGATATCGGTTTTAAAGAAGTGCACGAGGTGGCAAGCGGTGCAGACGTAGGCGCGGCGACCGAAGCGCATCAGTACGTGAACGAAGTGGTTAGCGGTGAATTACCGTTCTTGTTAACCTCTTGTTGTCCCGCTTGGGCAATGCTTGCAAAAAAACAATTCCCGCAACTTATCGGGCAGGTTTCGCAGGCGTTAACGCCTATGGTTGCCACGGCGCGTAGAATTAAGCAGCGCACGCCGCAAGCGCGAGTAGTTTTTATCGGTCCGTGCGCGGCTAAGAAGTTAGAAGCATCTCGTATGACGGTGCGTAGCGACGTAGACTTTGTAATCACGTTTGAAGAACTTTCGGGTATTTTTGCGGCGAAAGAAATTGATTTTAACAACTATAAAGGTGAGCGTTCTATCCACGAAGCAACGGGCGCAGGGCGCGGATACGCCGTAGCGGGCGGGGTTGCTTCCGCTATTGAGCGTTGCATTAAAGAATACTATCCTGGGGTGGAAGTTAAAATTGAACACGCCGAAGGGTTGGAAGAGTGCAAAAAGATGTTGTTGCTTGCCAAAGCGGGTAAAAAGAACGGTTGTTTGATTGAAGGAATGGGTTGCCCCGGTGGCTGTATTGCGGGGGCAGGTACGAATATATCGGTAGAAAAGGCGGCGCGCGAAGTGCAAAAACTCGTGCAAAATTCTAGCAAGCCGTTGCCGGAAAAAGACTTATACGAAATTGAACTTCCGTAAAGAATAAAAAGAATAAAAGCCGCGTGTGCGCGGCTTTTCACGTGGAGAAAATATGATCCGTTTAGAGAAATTACAAGGAAAAACCATTTGCGTTGCCGTATCCGGCGGCGTAGATTCCGTTTGCCTTTTGCATTATCTAAACGAACGAAAAAAAGAATACGGTTATAGCGTTTGCGCCGTCAATTTCGAACACGGCTTGCGCGGAGAAGAAAGCGTGGAAGATAGCCGCTTCGTTGCCGATTTGTGCAACAAGTGGCAAGTGCCGCTTTATACCTTTTCTGCCGATTGCAACCAAAAAAGCATAGAAGAAAAAACGGGCTTAGAAGAAACGGCGCGCAACTTTCGAATGGAAGTTTACGCGCGCTTAATTGCCGAAAAGAAAGCCGATTTAATCGCAACGGCACACCATGCGGACGACAACGCCGAAACCATCCTTTTCCGTTTAATGCGCGGCGCTTCTTTAAGCGGCGTGCGCGGGATTGAAGAGCAAACGTCCTTCTTTATTCGTCCTTTCCACGAAAAAACGAAAGAAGAGTTGTATCAGTACGCAAAGAAACACGGGCTTTCTTACCGCGTGGACAAAACGAATTTCGAGCCGATCACGGCGAGAAATAGAATTCGGTTAGAAGTTTTACCCGTCCTTGAACAATGTGTTCCCGGGGCGAAGAAAAACCTGTTGCGCTTTGCTTCGCTTGCCGCGGAAGACGACGCGTTTTTATATCGCCTGAGCGAGCAGTACGTGCAAAAAGGAACGCCGAAAGTTGCAGGGGATAGCGGCTGGTTTGTGCGGTTTTGTGAAGAGAAGCCACTCTTTTACCGTGCCGCGCTTACCGTGCTTAAAGCGCTTGGGATGGAAACGGATTATACCTTTGCACGGTTAGAAGAATTGTACCGTTTGCAGTTTTTACAAACGGGTACGAAAGCCTCCGTTTGCGAGTGGCTCTATGCCGAAAAAGAGTACGAGTGTATTCGCTTTTATAAGGTGGTAGAACAATCGGCGGAAGAAGAGATTGAGTTTCCGTTCGCGCTTGGCGAGTATCGCGTGGGCGGTTATCGCGTGGTGGTGCAATTAAAGGACGAAAACGCCTTAAAAACGCACGAAAACGCTTGGGGTAGGGAATTGACGGCGGACTTCGATAAATTCCCAAAAACGGCGAAAATCCGCTTAAAAAAAGAAGGGGATAGATTTGAGAAGTTTGGTGGTGGTGAAAAGACCTTAAAAAAATACCTTACGGATAAAAAGATCCCGTCACGCGAGCGTGCGGTGATTCCCGTAATTGCCGAAGGAAGCGAAGTATACGCCGTTTTCGGCGTGGAAATTTCCGAGCGGGTGCGCGTTGTAAACGGTGCGGCGCGGGTATGCGTTTTAACGTTGATAAAAGAATAAAAAAAGACGGTGCGATATGCGCCGTCTTTTTCGTTTACAAATTTGGTTAAGCGAAGTTCGCTTCCGTGAGCGTGTAAATGATATGCCCGATCCCGTAAGAAATCGAAGTGTTGAATTTCAAAATTACGTTTCTGTTTTCGTTCTTCGTGATGTTGGTTTTTTTCGCGATATGGAAGTTTTGGATTGCCCCGGAATTTTTCCCTTCGTACGAGATGGAAATAGGGGTATAGTCTAACGTTTGAGAATAAGGTACGCCGTTCTTTACGAAGGTGAACTTTTCCGAAGCGCTGCTGCCAAACGATACTTCTACCGTTTTCACGGCGCGGTGCGCGTCGCTATAACAAAGCAAGGACGTGTTGTAATCGTTCAAGCAACGGAGCGCGAAATAGAGGTGTTCGTTGTCTACGTATAAAACGTCGTTTTTTGCGCTTGCGTCAAAGGAGAACGTGCGTTCCGTTTTGCCGCCCGTTAATGC
>JAFTHR010000155.1 GCA_017457345.1 Clostridia bacterium
GAATAAAGATTGCGATTATAAGGCAAAGAGCGCAAAACAATTTAAAACGATTGAGTATAGCGAAGAGTTTTCCGCTCCGCCTTTGATGGAAGAACCTATTTACGATTAAGATGATGAAAGATACGAAAGTGACGGTTATCGGCGGTGGGCTTGCCGGGAGTGAGGCGGCGTTTTATCTTGCTTCACGCGGGGTGCAAGTCACGCTCGTGGATATGAAGCCGAAAAAATTCACCCCTGCGCACGAAAGCCCGAATTTTGGTGAACTCGTTTGTTCGAACTCGTTAAAGAGTAACGACGCGTTCGGGAATGCCTGCGGACTTTTAAAACAAGAGATGCGCTTAATCGGCTCGCTCACAATGGAAGCGGCGGAGCATAGCCGCGTGCCTGCGGGAAGCGCGCTTGCGGTGGATAGAGAGAAGTTCTCGGCGTATATCACCGAAAAATTAAAGGGGCTTGAAACGCTCACGGTGGTGGAAGAAGAAGTGGAGAAACTACCCGAACCGCAAGAGGGAAGCAATGAGTTCGTAATTGTGGCAACAGGGCCTTTAACCACCGGGAAACTCTTTCAAGATATCTTTGAAAAAACGGGTAAGCAATTGCATTTTTACGATGCTTCCGCACCGATCGTTTCGGCGGATAGCATTGATATGGAAAAGGCGTTTGTAGGGGACAGGTACGGAAACGGCGTTGGCGATTACTTGAACGCGCCTATGGATAAAGAAACGTACTATGCCTTCGTGCAAGAACTACTTTCGGCGGAAAAAGCCCTTTTGCACGAATTTGAAAAAGGGGAGATCTTCGAAGGGTGTATGCCGATCGAAGTCATGGCGTCTCGCGGCGCGGACACTCTCCGCTACGGTACGCTGAAACCGATCGGGCTGGGCGATAGACAAAATCCGCCGTATGCGGTGGTGCAAATGCGAAAAGAGAACGAGCACGGCGAAGCGTATAATTTGGTGGGATTTCAAACCAACCTAAAATTTCCCGAACAAAAGCGGGTATTTTCTATGATTCCTGCCTTGAAGAACGCTGAGTTTTTGCGTTATGGCGTGATGCACAGAAACACGTATATTCACGCGCCGAGCGTTTTGAATTCGGATTTTACGTTTAAGAATAATAAGAACCTGTTATTCGCGGGGCAAATCACGGGCGTAGAAGGCTACGTGGAAAGTGCGGCAAGCGGCTTGCTTGCGGCAATGCATTTATTCGATCGGATTGTGGGGAACGCCGAAAAGAAACTCACCGACTTTACGGTTTGCGGTGCGCTTGAAAAACACGTTTCTACCGAAAATGCAGACTTCCAACCTATGAACGCCAACTTTGGGATTGTTCAACCGCTCACGGTTCGAATAAAAAACAAAAAAGATCGTTATCGCGCTTTAGCAGAGCGCGCGCTCGAAGAGATGAGAAAAGTCCTTTCGGCAAATTAACGACAAGGGAGAAAATATGATGGAGTTTAGAGGTACGACCATTTGTGCGGTAAAACGCAACGGCGTGACGGCAATCGCCGGCGACGGACAAGTGACGATGGGCGAATCGGTCATCTTTAAAAACACGGCGGTAAAAGTGCGCCGCATTTACGGGGGCAAAGTTATTTTAGGCTTTGCGGGTTCGGTGACGGACGCCTTTTCGCTTTCCGAACGGTTCGAAGGAATGCTCAACAAATTCGGTGGCAATTTAATGCGCTCGGCGGTGGAACTTGCCGAACTTTGGCGTAGCGATAAAATCGGTAGAAAGTTAGACGCTATGATGATTACGGCAGACGAAAACACTTTGCTCGTCCTTTCGGGTACGGGAGAAGTGATCGAGCCGGACGGCGGCGTATGCGCGATCGGTAGCGGCGGGAACTACGCGTTGGCTGCGGCACGGGCGCTTTACCAAGAAACGGATTATTCAGCGGCGGATATTGCCAAAAAGGCATTGCAAATCGCTTCTGAAATCTGTGTATTCACGAACGCAAACATCCGCCTGGAAACGGTGGGTGAGGAGGTGAAATAATGGATTTATCTCCTAGACAAATCGTCAATCGGTTAGACAAGTATATTATCGGGCAAGACGAAGCGAAAAAAGCGGTGGCAATCGCGCTTCGCAATCGTTATCGTAGAGCGCAACTCCCTGCGGACGTGCGTGAAGAAATCACCCCGAAAAACATCATTATGAAAGGGCCTACGGGGGTAGGGAAAACGGAAATTGCGCGCCGACTTGCCAAACTCGTGCGTGCTCCCTTTGTGAAAGTGGAAGCCACCAAGTACACCGAAGTAGGCTACGTAGGGAAGGACGTTGAAGGGATGATTCGCGACCTTGCCGAATGCGCGTACCGTTTAGTGAAAGCGGAAAAGGAAGAAGAAGTGAAAGCCAAGGCGCAAGCCCTTGCCGAAAAGCGGGTCATGAAACTGCTTTTGGAAGCAAAGAAGGATGAGCGCGGTGATTTGGCTAAGGACGTGTTTGAAAATAACTTACTCGATGGTTTGAGAAGCGGCGCGTACGATAATTTTATTTTGGAAATGGAAGTGGTAGATACGCCCCAACAAATGGAACTCGTACCCGGCGGCGCGGCAATTTCTATCGGTAGTATTTTCGGGGATATGTTCCCCGGAAAAAAGAAAAAGCGTAAACTTTCGGTGAAAGAAGCGCTTGAAATCGCTCGCGAAGAAGAAGCAGGGAAACTTGTAGACGACGACGCGGTAAAATCCGAAGCCGTGTATAGAGCGGAAAACGACGGGATTGTGTTTATCGACGAAATTGATAAAATTGCCGGAAAGGACAATCGTGGCGGGGCAGACGTTTCTAGAGAAGGCGTGCAACGGGATATTTTACCGATCGTGGAAGGGTCTACGGTCGTCACGAAATACGGACCTGTAAAAACGGACTTCATTTTGTTTATTGCCGCGGGCGCGTTTCATGTGGCGGCGATAGAAGATTTGATTCCCGAATTGCAAGGGCGATTCCCCGTTTCGGTAGAATTAAATAGTTTAACGAATGAAGATTTCGTGCGGATTTTAACGGAAACGGAAAATTCGCTTACGTTCCAATACAAGCAACTTTTGAGCGTTGACCATATCGAATTAGAGTTCGAAGAAAGCGCGATCGAAAAAATTGCGGAGATTGCGGTGGAGTTGAACTTGACTTCGGAAGATATCGGTGCACGCCGTTTGCACACGGTAATGGAGTATTTGCTGGAAGATATTTCGTTTAACGCAGGCGGTGGCGATTATCCAACGTTCACGCTTAAAATCGATCAAAAATACGTGGAAGAACATTTGAAGAAATTAACGAGCGATAGGGATTTAAAACGTTACGTTTTATAATCGCTCAAAGGATGGAATTATGATTAACATACCTAAAGGAACGAAGGACGTTTTACCTTCCGATTCGTACAAGTGGCAATTCGTTGAAGGGGTTTGCCGTGATATGGCAAAGAGATTTCAACTCAAAGAAATCCGCACGCCCGTATTCGAACACACCGAATTGTTTGCACGCGGTGTGGGAGATACCACGGATATCGTCACGAAGGAGATGTATACTTTCTTGGATAAGGGTGAACGTTCTATAACGTTAAAACCCGAAGGGACGGCAGGTGCGGTGCGCTCCTTTATCGAAAACGGTATGGCAAACGGTGCGTTGCCTTGCAAAATGTATTATATCACGCCGGCGTTTCGCTATGAACGTCCGCAAGCAGGCAGACTTCGCGAATTCCATCAATTCGGCGTGGAAATTTTCGGTGCAAAAGGTGCGGAAACGGATGCGGAAACGATTGTGTTTGCCGATTCGCTTTTAAAGAAACTTGGTTTGAAGGTGCAACTTTATATCAACTCAATCGGTTGCCCCGAATGCCGCGCTGCATATAATCGTGCGTTAAAGGCGTATTTCGAGCCGAAACTAGACGGGCTTTGCTACGATTGTAAAGCACGGTACGAAAAAAATCCTTTGCGTTTATTAGATTGCAAGGAAGAAAATTGCAAAAAGATCAATGCGGACGCGCCGTCTATTTTAGACTATTTGTGCCCGGACTGTAAAGAGCATTTTGAACAGTTAAAAGGCTATTTGGCGCTGGCAGGGGTTGATTTTCAGGTAGATAGCCGCATTGTACGCGGGTTGGACTATTACACGCGTACGGTGTTCGAATTCGTTTCGTCTTCTATCGGCGCGCAAGGCACGGTATGCGCGGGCGGTAGATACGACGGGTTGATCGAAAGCCTTGGCGGTTCGAGCGTACCCGCCGTAGGGTTTGCCGCAGGGATTGAACGCCTTTTGATGGTAATGGAAAATGCGGGTGCTACTATGCCCGAAGAGGACAAGCCGACCGTATATTTGTTAGGAATGGACGAGAACTGCCGCAAAAAAGCGTTTGAATTAACAATGCAACTTCGTCTTGCGGGAATTTCTGCGGAAACCGATCATATGTCCCGATCGGTAAAAGCGCAATTCAAGTATGCCGATAAAATAGGTGCGAAGTACGTGGCGGTAATCGGCGGGAGCGAACTTGAAAAAGGGGAAGCGCGCGTAAAGGAAATGGCAACGGGGCAAACGGAAAGCGTTTCTTTTGAAAACGTCGTGGCATACTTTTTAGGAAAGTGAGAATACTTTTTAAGGAGGAAGAGAAATGGTAAAGCACGTAAATAGCAGAGAACTTGAAGAATTAATTGCCACTTCGGCAATTCCCGTGGTTTGCGATTTTTGGGCGGCGTGGTGCATGCCTTGCAGAATGCTTGCGCCCGTGTTCGAGAGCCTTTCGCAAGAGTTCGAAGGCCGCGTAGAATTTGTGAAAGTGGACGTTGACGAAAACGAAGAAGCGGCAAGAAAGTACAGAGTTTCTTCTATCCCGAACGTGACGGTATTTAAGGGTGGCGTGCCTGCGGCAACGCATTTAGGGTTCGTCCCCGAACAGGTGTTAAAATCATTTATCGAAGAGAATTTATAAAACTAAGTAAAAAATTAAACCCCCACCGAGTGAACGGTGGGGGTTTTTGTGAGTTTTGTGAGTTGTAGAAGTTTTATTGTGTTTTAAAAATTAATAGTTTTCTGCTCTAACTTGGAAGTATGCTTTAGGGTGTGCGCAGATGGGGCATACTTCGGGTGCTTTCTTGCC
>JAFTHR010000156.1 GCA_017457345.1 Clostridia bacterium
GGATTGCGACCTTACTTCTCGTCGCCGGTACAAAGATACAATCTGCCTCTCGTTAAGAACGGCGAAATGATAAGCCAAATCGCAGAAAGTGCAATGAGCGTGTAAACGACGACCGAACCGACCGCAAGCGGATCGCCGAAAATCGTCGTTAAAAGGTTAAATTCGAAGAAACCGAACAAACCCCAGTTCAACGCACCGATAATAACGAGGACGTAGGCAATAATGTTTGCAATACGCATAGTTGTTTCCCTCCTATGCGTAGTATCGCCCTTTTGCGCAGGTTTTATACGAAAAAACAAAAATACCGCCCGTTTTTCACGAGCAGTATTATTATAGCATATTTCAAAAAGATTTACAATCTTTTTATTATACGTTTTTTATGAAGGACGTTAAATCCGCGTAAACTTCTTCTTTTCCGATTTCGTTATGAATTTCGTGGCGGAACTCAGGGTACAATTTTCCCGAAACGTTTTGATATCCCACCTTTTTCAAATCTTCTTGCGAATTTTTCCACTTCTTTTCGCTATACAAAACGGCGTCGTCGCTGCCGGAAACGAACAAAATGCGCAAATCGGGATTTTTTACTTGGTAAAGGGACTTTTTATACGTTTTTTGCATCAGTCCAAACAAGTTTTGGAAGCCGTTGCAAGTGAAAATAAAAGAACACTTCGGATCGGAATAAAACTTTTTCACAATCTCTTTATCGCGGGTGAGCCAACTCCCCTTTTCTCCGCCAAACTTTTCATTTCCCCTGCCCGTGGACAAATACGCGAGCGTTTTACTGCGGTGCATTTTCCCTTTAAAAAGGGCAATCGTTTTCGCCATCAGTTTTCCCGCGCCCGCAAGCGCATTTTTGCCAGGAGAACCGCAAACGATTAACTTATCGATCAACTCGTCGTGCTTGTGCAAATAACAACGCACGACCATTGAGCCCATACTATGCCCGAAAAGGGTGACGGGCACGCCGGGGAAACGGGTTTTAAGATACTCTGTCACTTGTGCGGCGTCTTCCACGATCGCCGTTGCCGTTTTATCGCCAAAATAACCGTATTCTTCAGGAGAAGAAACGCTATCGCCGTGGCCGCGCTGATCGTATACGCCAACCGCAAGCCCGTTTGAGCAAAAATGCTCCGCTATCGGAAAATACCGCTCTTTGCACTCACACATCCCGTGTACGATTTGCACCAAGCCTTCCACTTTCCCGTTAGGAACGAATAACGTGCCTTTTAGCGAGAGCCCGTCGTAAGCGGAAACCACTTCAAACTCTTCTCTTTTCATTTTACCTCCCCGCCGAAGAAGGTGCGGTTAAGGGTTGCGTTCTTCGCCCACCTTTTCCAGCAATTCTTCGAACATTTCAAACATTTTTTCTAAAGAGTCTTCCCCCAACTCGTTAATTGCCGACTTAAAGAATTTAGAACATCTTTCGTCCTGCTCGGCAATCAAATCCGCCGTTTTTTCGGTAAACTCAATATATGCAATTTTCTTATCGTTTTCCGCCGCTACGCGTTGCACCACACCGCGTTCTTCTAACTTAGTCACCATTTGCGAAACCGCCGAACGCGTAAGCCCAATTTTATCGGCAATGCGCGTGGAGATGAGCCGCTCCCCCTTTGCCGTGGCAATAAGCAAAGCGTGCAAAAGTTTTTCTTCACCAGCGTTTGTGGCGATCCCCGTATTCAAAAAAGTGCTATTCTCCATTTTCTCTAAAATGGAAAGCAAACGAACTTTATAACTTTGTAATTTAGTCATTTTCTTCCTTTTCATACCCCTATCACCCCTATTTTATACCATTTTCGAAAATTCGTCAATACGTACCCAGAATTTTTATCTATTATCACATTAATTTGTGACAACGGCAAAACGGAATTGTGAAAAGGCAGGATTATTTTCCCTTTTTTTCGTGTTTTTTACGAAAGAAGACTTGCAAAATCCGTTCCCGCGTGCTAAAATAGATAGACTAGTAAAGAAGGTGTACTATGCAATCTCTCATTGATTTTTTAAAAACGTCTTACACGGCGTATCACACGGTAGAAAACGCCAAAAAACTCCTTTCGGCAAACGGCTTTACCCCGCTGAGCGAAAAAGATTCTTGGCACGTTGAAAAGGGTGGGAAATACTACGTGGATCGCGGCGGTAGTTCCCTTATCGCCTTTCGCGTAGAAGACGAAAACGCCCCTTTTAAAATCGTTGCTTCCCACGGCGACTCCCCCGCGCTGAAACTCAAAGAAAACGCGGTGGTAGAAAAAAACGGCGTGCAAATGCTCAACACCGAGCCTTACGGCGGCGGCATTTGGTACACGGCGTTCGATAGACCTTTGAAAATTGCAGGGCGGGTGTTCGTGAAAACGGAAAACGGCTTCGAAGAAAAAACGACCGTTTCCAACTTCAACGTGACTATCCCTTCCCTTGCCATCCACCAACACCGCGAAGTGAACGATGGCTTTAAAGTTGATCCGCAAGTGGACCTGCTCCCCCTGCTCTCGTTGCAAGGCGGTGAAACGTATCTTTCTACGCTTGCCGGCGGCGAAGTGCTCTCGCACGATTTATTCCTTGTAAACGCCGAAAATCCGTACGAATTTGGGTTAAACGGTGAGTTTCTCGCCGCGCCCCGTATCGACAATTTAACGAGCGTTTTCGCTTCGTTAAACGCGCTCGTTGCAAACACGGCAAACGGCAACTGCGTGGCGGCGATTTTCGATAACGAAGAAGTTGGCAGCACCACTTATCAAGGCGCGAATAGCGACTTTTTGAAGAACACTTTAAAGCGCATTTCCCTTTCGCTCGGCAAAAACGAAGAAGAATTTTTTAAAGCCCTTGCTTGCTCCTTCCTTGTTTCCGCAGACAACGCCCACGCCAAACACCCCAACCACCCCGAAACGAGCGATCCCATAAACGAAACGTTGCTCGGCGGCGGCGTGGTGATTAAGCATCACGCTAAAAAATCGTACGTGACGGACGGCAAGTCCGCAGCGGTCTTTAAAACGGTTTTGGATAGGGCAGGGATTAAAAGACAGGCATTTTTCAACCGTTCGGGGGCAAAGAGCGGCGGTACGCTCGGCACTTGTTCGCTGGCGCAATTCGGCGTGCTTGCCGTTGATATCGGCATTGCACAACTTGCTATGCACTCCTTTGTTGAATGTATTGCAAAAGCAGACTACACCGCCTTTGAAAACGGCTTAAAAGCCTTTTATGCTACCGATTTAAGCGCATTATTATAACACTAAAACGGGCAAATTTGCCCGTTTTTTCTATGAAAAAAGCCTTCCAAAAGAAGGCTTTTTCGTTTGTGTTTTTTATTTACCAAGCGGTAGGCACGCCATCTACGTAGTGCCAATAATTGCCACCGTCCGTAGGCACGTCCGCTTCGTTTTCGATATAATAATACCGCGTTGCCGAAGTTAATTTTTCGTTATACCAACCAAACTCTATATTCAACCAATCGCTTGCCGTGCCTTTGTAATAGACGCTCGTTAATTTAGAGCAACCTTGGAACGCAGAAGAGCCGATATATTCTACACTATCGCC
>JAFTHR010000157.1 GCA_017457345.1 Clostridia bacterium
CGAAAAGGATAGCGAAGGCGTGTTTTGGCGTTGGTTAATCCCGAACGCGCAAAAAAATATGCTTGAACCCGTACTCGTAGACTTAGAGCCAGGCGCAAGCACCCCACACGATATCCCGCACGAAGGCGAAGAGTTTGGATACGTGCTTGAAGGACGCCTATCCATCACCCTAGGATCAAAACGATATCCCTGTAAAAAAGGCGAAGCCTTTTATTATACGGCTGAAAAACCCCATTGCATTATAAATAACGGCAAAACGAAAGCGCGCTTTTTGTGGATTTCCACACCGCCGAACTTTTAAGTGTATATTTGAGGAGATTTACATATGACGAATAACGAAAACCATATTATTGAACTCGTAAACGTTTGCAAAGATTTCGACGGCGTGTCCGTTATCGAAAATATCAATTTATACGTTCGCAAAGGCGAATTCGTAACGTTGCTTGGTCCTTCCGGATGCGGCAAAACCACCACCTTACGTATGATCGCGGGGTTTGAACTCCCCACCACCGGTCAAATCCTTTTAAACGGCAAGGATATAGGGCAACTTCCGCCGAACGAACGCCCTGTGAATACCGTATTCCAAAAATACGCGTTATTCCCCCACTTAAACGTGTTTGAAATCGTTGCGTTTGGGTTAAAACTCCAACGCATCCCCGAAGAGTACACCGATAAAAAGGGTCGTGTAAAAGTAAAATATAATCGTTTACCGAAAGAAACGATTGCGGAAAAGGTTAAACGCGCACTCGAACTTGTAGACCTTGCAGGGTTTGAAAAACGCAGTATTTCCACCCTTTCCGGCGGTCAACAACAACGGATTGCCATTGCACGCGCAATCGTAAACGAACCCAAAATTCTGTTGCTGGACGAGCCGCTCGGCGCACTAGACTTAAAGATGCGCAAGGAAATGCAACTAGAACTCAAAGCAATGCACAAACGCTTGGGGATTACCTTTATATACGTCACGCACGATCAAGAAGAAGCACTTACTATGTCTGATACGATTGTGGTTATGGCGGACGGTTGTATTCAACAAATCGGTACGCCTGAAAAGATTTACAACGAACCGAAAAATACCTTCGTGGCAGACTTTATTGGGGAAAGCAACATCTTCTCCGGCGTGATGACCGCCGATTACTGCGTGCGCTTTTGTAATAAGTCCTTTGAGTGTTTAGACAAAGGCTTTGAAAAGGACGAACCCGTAGACGTGGTTGTTCGCCCCGAAGACATTAAAATTAAAGCCCCCGATCAAGGAATGCTCAAAGGCAAAGTGACGTCCGTTATTTTCAAGGGCATTCACTACCAAATCCTTGTGCAATGCGGTAGAAACGAAATTGAAATTCAAAGCACCACTGCTCCGGATGTAGGCGATACCGTAGGGCTTGTGATTAAACCGAACGGCATCCACGTTATGAAAAAGAAATTCCGTGTGAATAAGTTTAGCGGCATAATTACCAAGCGCAATACCGTTGAATTCGGCGACGGGGAGTTCGATTGCGACGTGACGCAACTCTACCCTGGTAGCCACCTTGACGAAGACGGATACCTGATCACCGCAAAAGGTGAAAAAATCGACCTTACGGACACCGAAGTGAACGTTGAAGTTGGCTTGCACGACATCACAATGAGCGACAACGCAGACGAAGGCGGCGCGCAAGGGAACATCATTTCCTTAATTTATAAGAGTGAGTATTACAGATATATCGTTCGCACGGAAAACGAGGAAGACTACGTGCTTGCTTGCGAAGATCTTTGGAACGAAAAC
>JAFTHR010000158.1 GCA_017457345.1 Clostridia bacterium
CAATTCCTGTCGACCGCACCAAACAAACGAGCACCCCTTGTGGGTGTTTTTTTGTTTGGTATAATACCGACTATTCGACAGGAATTGAGGGACGAGTTGCCCGTTAAGCAAGGCGTTGATAACGCCTTGTAGGGACGAGATAAGCGAGCGCCGATAGGTAGGCGTGAGCGTGACCGAGCGCAAGGATAGCCGCGCTTGCGCGAGAAGAGCCGTTTTGCGGGAGCAAAACGCTTTGCCGCAAATAGTGTGTTTACGGCAAAGGACGCCATTGATAATGGCGGAGCGGGGCGCGCCGCTAAAGGCGCGAATCCCTCTCTCCGCGCCAAAAACAGGCATGGATTTTCGTCCAGTCCCGTTTTTATATGTACCGAACAAAGGTACGGAACGCATCCGTACCCTTTTTTTATTTAAACTAAAAACAATGCTAGCGCCGTAAGGAGAATTAAGAAAGTAAAGTTGAAAGCCGAAAACACTAATAAGTATTTACCGCTACCGTGGGGATTATGTTTTGCGTATTCGCGGAAAGTAATTAAACTAGCGAGCGAAGAAATGAGCGTGCCAACGCCGCCGATATTTACGCCAAGCAAAAGCGCGTGGTAGTTTTCCGTGAACTGCGAAAGAAGAATTGCCGAAGGCACGTTCGAAATACATTGACAGGATAAAATGCTCACGAGCAAGGTATTTTTTTCAAGCAAAGCCGAGAATAGATTTTGCACGGCGGGAATTCGCGCCATATTCCCCGCGAACACGAAAAAGAATACGAACGTGAAAAGCAGCGGATAGTCTACCATTTGGAGTGCCTTTCTATCCACGAACAGTAAAACGGTGGGGATCACGATTAAGCCTATCCAAAACGGAATCACGCGGAAAACGATCACGATCGAAAGAGCGAAAAGGATTAAATACAAAACGGTACGTTTCGGTTCAACGCGCATAGGCTCGTTTTCGAGTTCTAGCGGTTCGTTTTTCACAAACACCAAGCAACAAAGGGTGATAAGGAAAACGGAGAGCAAGAACGGCGGCAACATAATGAGTGTGAACTCCGCGGTGGGGATATTGAAAAAGGAATAAAGGTACAAGTTTTGCGGATTGCCAAACGGCGTAAGCATCCCGCCAAGGTTGGCGGCAACGTTTTGCATTACGAAGGTAAACGCCATATATTTTTGTTTGCCCGTGGAAGTGAGCGCAATATATCCAAGGGGCAAAAAGGTTAAAAGCGCCATATCGTTGGCAATGAGCATTGAACCTAAAAAAGTGACGTATGAAAGGGCGAGCACGGCAAAGCGCGCCGTTTTAAAAAGGCATACGATTTTGTGGGCGAGCATATAAAAGAAATTGACGTTTTTGAGCGCGCACACCACGGCGAGCGTGCAAAAAAGACAGGTGAGCGTTTTAAAATCGAAGTAATTAAGATATTCGGCGTCTACGGGCACAATCACGCAAGTAATTGCGGCGGCAAAGAGTGCAACGAACATCACCGCGTTCTTTTTGGCGAACGCGGCAAACTCATAGGCGAGTTTTTTAAAAATGGGGAATAAATGGGGGTGTCTTTTAACGTGTTCCATATCCTTTTTCCTTTGCAAACGCACAAAGTATAACACTTTTCAAAAGAATACGCAAGCGATTCCGTGATAATATCACGGATTTTGTGAAAAGAGTTCTAAAAAGGTAATTTCCGTTTTTTTGCATAACTTGTTTGACAAACGGTTTAGATTGTGATACAATGACCATTAACTATGAAAACAATGAGAAGAAACAAGTTATCGGTTTGGAAGTTCCTTTCGCTTGGATACGTGACGGTGATTTTAGTGGGCAGTTTCCTTTTATCCCTCCCGTTTTCTAGCGCAAACGGCACTTGGACCGATTATATAGACGCGTTGTTTACCGCAACGAGTGCCACGTGTGTGACGGGGCTGATTCCCGTGGACACGGCAACCCATTGGAGCGTGTTTGGGCAAATCGTTATTTTAATTTTAATCCAAACGGGTGGGCTTGGGTTTATGACCTTCGTTTCCATGCTCCTTAACCTTGTTAAAAAAAGTATGGGGTTGAGCGAGAAAAAGGCACTTATGGTTTCTGCGGGCGAAAACGAGCGTGTGGATTTGCGCCGATTGTTAAAGCGTATTTTAGTTGGCGCGCTCCTTTTTGAACTGCTCGGTGCAATGGTACTTAGCATCCGTTTCATCCAAGATTTCGGCGTGGGGAAAGGGATTTTTATGGCCGTATGGCATGCCGTTTCGGCATTCTGCAACGCGGGGTTCGATTTGATGGGCGGCGCGTTCAACGGCGAGAAATTCGTTTCGCTCACCTATTATAGCGGCGATCCGCTCGTGCTTATCACGATTGCCTTGCTCATTATTATGGGTGGTTTAGGATTTTGCGTGTGGGACGACGTGTTGGAGTGCAATTTCAACGCTAAAAAATTCAGTTTGCACACCAAAATAGTTTTGTGTTGGACGTTTGCAATGCTCGTTGTTTCCACGGGGTTATTCTTGCTCTTTGAAAGAAACAACACCGCTTTTGGGAATACCTTTGGAGAAAAACTCCTTTCCTCGTTCTTTGCGGCAACCACGCCTAGAACGGCAGGGTTTAATAGCGTGGAAATCCAATCTTACACCGATAGCAGTTATCTATTGACTTTGGTACTGATGTTTATCGGCGGTAGCACGGGATCTACGGCAGGGGGGATTAAAATTACCACGTTTGCCGTGATCGTGATGGGGATGATTTCGGTGTTTAGAGGCAAACGGGATATCGAAGTGGGAAAACGCAGAGTGCATAGCGCGCTATTGCATCAAGCGCTTGCCGTGTTCGTGGCGTTCTTATTTATCGTAATTACGGCGGCGGTTTCTATTTGCGCCATTGAAGAAAATAATTCGCTGGCAACGCTACAAACCATTTTATTTGAAGTAATTTCGGCGCTTGGCACGGTGGGGCTTTCCATGTCGCTCACGCCCACGCTCACGGTGGCTTCTAAACTCATTTTAATTGCACTAATGTATTTGGGCAGAGTGGGCATTTTAACGTTCGTATTTGCGCTTTCACAAAATAAACAAACGGTGGAAGTGAAAAAGCCTATCGATAACATTATGATAGGTTAAAAAATAAAAAAGGAAAAATAATTATGAAATCGGTATTACTTATCGGGCTCGGCAAGTTCGGGCAAACGCTCGGAGAAGATTTGTTAGAAGTGGGCGCAGACGTGATGATTGTGGATAAAAACGAAGCGGTCGTCAATCAACTTGCGCCAAAATACACGGATGCGTTAATCGCCAACTGTATGAACGAAGATAATTTGCGTTCTCTCGATATCCCTTCGTTCGACGTGTGTATCGTGGCGATCGGTGACGACTTTCAGTCGTCCTTGGAAATCACCTCTCTTTTAAAAGAACTTGGGGCAAAGCACGTTGTTTCGCGTGCGACCACGAATATCCAACGCAAGTTCCTTTTAAGAAACGGTGCCGACGAAGTGGTGTATCCGGATAAAGATATTGCGGAACGGCTCGCTATGAAACTTTCCACCAAACGCGTGGTAGACTATATTGCTCTTTCCGACGATTATTCCATTTTCGAAATCACCGTACCGAGCGCATGGCACGGCAAAAAGATTGTGGAAGTGAACCCTAGAAAGGCTTACGGAATGAACATTCTTACCGTGAAAAACGGTGACGATACGTTGCCTACGCCAGACGGCGAGTACACGTTCAAAGCGAACGATCATATCGTGGTGTTCGGCAATACCGAAGAGAGTGTTGCGTTCACGAAAGGGAAGAA
>JAFTHR010000159.1 GCA_017457345.1 Clostridia bacterium
AAGTTCAAGTTCGAACAGGCAAAGCGTGAAAAGGAAAACCGCAAGAACCAAAAAGTGGTGGAAGTGAAAGAAATCTATCTTTCTATGACCATTGACGTGGGTGACTTGAACGTGAAAGCCAAGAAAACGTTAGAGTTTTTAGCGGACGGCGCAAAAGTAAAAGTTTCCATCCGTATGCGCGGAAGACAAATGGCACACTCTGCAATGGGTGTAGACGTGATGCGTCGTTTCTTTGAAATGCTCGGCGGCAAAGCGGTAATGGATAAAGCGCCCACCACGGAAGGCAGAAACATCTTAATGATGCTTTCGCCTGCAAAATAAGCAACAACAAGCCCTTTGGGCTTGAAACAAATTAGTAAATCAATTCGGAGGAAAAAATATATGCCTAAACAGAAATCCCATAGCAGCACGAAAAAGCGTTTCTGGCTTACCGGTTCCGGCAAAGTAAACAGAGCGCACGGCGGCAAGAACCACAACGCAGACAGCAAGAACGGTAAAAGAGGTAGAAGATTGCGTCAAACCACGCTCGTTTCCGCTACCCAAGAAAGCACCGTTAAGAGTATGATGCCGTACAAGAAATAAGCAGAAGGAGAAAGAGAGAGATGCGTATTAAAAGAGCAGTAAACGCGGTTAAAAAGCGTAGAAAAATTATGAAACTTGCCAAAGGTTATTTTGGCAACAAGAGCAAATCTTATAGAATCGCTCGCGAAGCGGTTATGAAGTCGTTAAACTATGCGTTTATCGGCAGAAGAAGAAAGAAGAGAGATTTTAGAAAACTCTGGATCGCAAGAATCAACGCCGCTGCAAGACAAAACGGTATTTCTTACAGCAAACTTATGCACGGCTTGAACGTTGCAGGGATCAACCTCAACAGAAAAGTTCTTGCTGATTTGGCTGTTAACGACGCCGCTGCATTCACGGCAATCGTAGAAAAAGCAAAAGCAGCTCTTTAATTAGAGCAAAAAAGCCTTTTAGACAACTAAAAAGGCTTTTTCCTTATATAATGATGATACTAACTTCTAAAAATAATCCGTTCGTGAAAAGCGTGGTTGCGCTCAAAGAAAAAAAAGGCAGAAAAGAACAAGGCCTGTTTTTGATTGAGGGCAAAAAAATGACGCAGGAAGCGTTAAAAAGCAAGTTGACCGTTCGCAAAGTGATCGTAGCGGAAGGGGAAAACGCCGAATTTAGCGGCGTGGAAACCGTTTGCGTTTCGCAAGAAGTTTTCCGCCATATTTCGGATGAAAAAACCCCCCAAGGCGTGTTGTGCCTTGCGGAAATCCCGCAAAAAAGGGTAGAGCCGCCCAAAGGCAAGTGCTTACTCCTAGACGGCGTTTCCGATCCCGGTAATATGGGAGCGATTTTGCGTACGGCACACGCGTGTGGCTACGGCGAGGTGTATTTATCGAGCGATTGCGTTGATCCGTATTCCCCGAAAGCCGTCCGCGCGAGTATGAGCGGTTTGTTTTTCACCGATATTTATATCGGTGAACGGGAAGAGATTTTATCCGTACTTGAAAGCACGCCTATCTACGTGGCTGATTTCGGCGGTGAAAACGTGTTTAAGGTAGAGCCTGCGGAGAAATTCGTTCTTGCGCTTGGAAACGAGGCGAACGGCGTATCCGCGGCGGTGCGTAGTGCGGCAAATAAAACGGTCACAATCCCCATGCAAAGCACGCAGGAAAGTTTAAACGTTGCGGTTGCCGCAGGCGTTTGTATGTATCTATTAAACGGGAAAGAATTATCGAAATAAGAAACAAGGAGAACGAATATGTCAGGGCATAGCAAATGGCACAACATTCAAGCAAAGAAAGGGAAAGCGGACGCGGCTCGCGGTCGTATTTTCACCAAAATCGGTCGTGAAATCGCCGTAGCGGCAAAAACGAACCCCAATCCTGAAACGAACAGTAAGCTTGCGGATATTATTGCAAAAGCAAAAGCGGCGAACATGCCGAACGATAACATCCAAAGAAGCATTAAAAAGGCTTCTGGCGTAATGAGCGGTTCCGATTACAAGGAATTAACTTACGAAGGATACGGCGTGGCAGGCTCGGCGGTAATCATCACCACGCTTACCGATAACATCAATCGTACGGCAAGCGATATTCGTGCAATTATGGGTAAGCACGGCGGCTCTATGGGCAACACCGGTTGCGTTTCCTATAACTTTGAAACCAAAGGGTATATCGTAATTGAAAGAACGGTGGAACTCGACGAAGGCACTATGACGGAGTACGCGCTTGAAGCAGGTGCAGACGACGTGGTTGCCGACGACGACGTGTACGAAATTTTCACCGCACCCGAAACC
>JAFTHR010000021.1 GCA_017457345.1 Clostridia bacterium
CTACGAACGGCGTCTTGCTTCGTCCTTCCGACGGCGAGCATCCGAAGGTAATCACCTTTATTCAATGCGTAGGTTCGCGTGATACCAGCGGTTGCGGTAAACCTTACTGCTCTAAGATTTGCTGTATGTACACGGCGAAACACGCAATGCTCATCCGCGAAAAATATCCCGATACCGAAGTACACGTATTCTATATCGACGTTCGTACGCCCGGTAAGAACTACGACGAGTTCTTCCGCCGTGCAGTAGAACAATACGGCGTGGACTATATCACGGGTATGGTTGGCCAAGTAGACAACGAAAACGGCACGTTGATGGTACAAGGTTCGAACTTGATCGACAACGAACAAGTGACCATTGAATCCGACCTTGTGGTATTAGCGGCGGCAATTGAACCCGAACCTTCCGTTCGTAAAGTTGCAACCCTTCTTACGGCAAGTATCGATACCAACAACTTCTTAACGGAATCGCACGCAAAACTTCGTCCGGTAGAAAGCCCCACGGCAGGCGTATATCTTGCCGGTGTGTGCCAAGGGCCGAAGGATATTCCCGAAACGGTTTCGCAGGCATCTGCTTGTGCGGCAAAAGTAATCGGGTTGCTCGTGAAAGATAAACTCAAAACGAATCCCTGCGTGGCACAAGCCAACGAAATGATGTGTAACGGATGTAGCCAATGTGCGAACGTTTGTGCATACGGTGCAATCACGTACGTGAACAAAGAATTCCGCTTGGGCGGTGGTAAAACGGAAGTACGCCGCGTAGCGAGCGTGAACCCTGCCGTATGTCAAGGCTGCGGTGCTTGTACCGTCACCTGCCCCTCGGGCGCAATGGATTTGAAGGGATTTAGTTCCAAACAAATTATTTCGGAGGTAGAAGCGATATGCAAGATGTAAAAACGGAAAACAAAGAATTCGTACCGAATATCGTGGCGTTTTGTTGCAACTGGTGTTCGTACGCAGGCGCAGACCTTGCCGGTTCTAGCCGTTTGACCTATCCTGCGAACGTGAAAATTATTCGCGTTCCTTGCTCCTGCCGTGTAAACCCTCTGTTCGTGTTAAAGGCGTTTCAACGCGGTGCTGACGGCGTAATTCTTTGCGGTTGCCACCCCGGCGACTGCCATTACGTGACGGGCAACTACTACACGAGAAGACGTATGGCGCTCTTATTCAGTTTCTTGAACTATATGGGGATTGAAAAAGAACGTACCCGCGTAGAGTGGGTTTCCGCTGCGGAAGGCGCAAAGTTCTCCGCGGTTATGAACGACTTTGTAAAAACGGTGACCGAACTCGGCGAAAACAAACGCCTTACCGACCTTAGAGTAAAGGAGGGCGAATAAGATGAAAGACGTACAATTAAAAATGATTGAACGCGCAACGGAATTGCTCCAAAGTGGCGAAGTAGCGCGCGTAATCGGTTGGAAAAAAGGTGAATTTTGCTTTGACCCTTCCCCTGCAAGTTTTGAAACGGTAGAAGAACTTAAAGATTTTACCTACGATTATTTCTGCGGTGCAAACCTTTCCAAGTATTTGATCGAATTTGCAAAGAAAGACGGGAAAACGGCGGTATTCTTAAAACCTTGCGATACGTATAGTTTCAACCAACTCGTTAAAGAACACCGTATCGCACGTGAAAAGGTGCACGTAATTGCCGTTGAGTGCTTAGCAAAACTCGATATCGAAAAGATCAAAGCGCAAGGCGTGAGCGGCGTGCTCGGCGTAGAAGTGGTAGATAAAGAAGTGAAAGTATCTACTCTTGCAGGCGAAGTGGTTTTATCGAAACCGGAAGTAGTGCTTGCAAAGTGCGCCGTTTGTGAAAAAACGCATCAAGTAAAAGACGAAGA
>JAFTHR010000160.1 GCA_017457345.1 Clostridia bacterium
GTGCCACCATTGCGGCGGGAGAAGCACCCGTCATCAATTTCCCGTCTTCTCCGTAAGCGTTCGAAACAATCACGGGTAAAGTGCAATTTTCTTTCACGGCAAGGATTGCCGCTTTCGTTTCATAACTATCCGTTAGGGTTTCCAAGAGCACGAGATCCACCCCGCACTCCGCACCGATTTTTACCGTTTCGGCAAAGAGCTTGACCGCTTCTTCAAAATCCAAATCCCCATACGGGCGCAACAACTTGCCAAGCGGACCGATATCTAGCGCAATGAACTTCGGCGCTTGGTTTTTACTTTGCGCTCTAGCCGTTTTTGCGTTCTCTACCGCCGCGCAAATTACCGCGCGAAGTTCTTCCGCCGAAAATTTTAAGGGGTTTGCGCCGAAGGTGTTCGTACACACCACGTTGCTCCCTGCATCAAAGTAGGCTTGATGTACGGCGATAATTTCCTGCGGGTGAGAAAGATTCCAGCGTTCGGGCTGTTCGCCTGCGCGCAACCCGCGCGACTGTAAAAGCGTGCCCATGCCGCCGTCTAAATACACCGCGTTATTTTGTAAATAGGTTAAAAAATCCATCATTCTCTCCTATACGTGCAATCCGTTTTCTCACACGCACGGCATTTTTCCCGTCCTTCGTTTTTTTGCTCGCATATCCCCACGATCGCCGTCACAGACTTAGATGGAGACATCAACAAACTGTCGCTTAAATATACGCCGATACCTTTCGAAATTTCTAGCACGCGGAAAATTTCCGTTTGTGCTTCTAGCGGCAAATCCGCATACCCCGGCGAAAACCGCACCGTTGTAGAAGCGCCCGCCACGCGTTCAATCTCCTTGCAAACGACGCTACAAAAGGCTTCCACGCGTTCCGTGCCGAGCGCTTGCATCAGTAAGCCTTTCGACGGGGAAATTTTACCGTATTTTGCAATAAAACGATCCATTTCTAGCCCTATCGTTGCACAAAATATCGCCGCTTTCTTGCAACCTTTTAGCCGATTAGAAAGAGCGGTAGACCGCAAAGAAAAAGAGCCGAAATCACACACCCCGTTTCCCACGTTTACGGGAAAAACGGCATAACACGCCTTACAGGAGAGTTTTTCTTCCGCTTCTTTCACGCACTCTCGAAGAAGAGCGAGCACTTGCTCGTTTGCTTCTCGGCAAGCAGCATAGCGCAAAACTTCTTTTTCGTCTACCGCAGGAAGCGCGTAGTTTTTTACGGTAAGCGCCGTCATTTTCCTAAAATATCCGAAAGATTTTTTTGGATTTGCTCGGCTACGTCCGGCTTGTTCATAGCATAGACGTGCACGTTAGTGATGTTGTTTGCATAAAGATCGATAATTTGATCGGTGGCGTAAGCAATCCCCGCTTGTTTCATTGCCGCGGGATCGCTACCGAACTTATCCACCAAACTTTTAAAGCGTTGCGGCATAAACGAGCCGGAAAGACGAATGGCTCTTTCCACTTGATTTGCATTCGTGATCGGCATTACGCCGGGAACAACGGGCACGGTAATCCCTGCTTCGCGAATTTTATATAAAAAGTTATAAAGCAGATGGTTATCAAAAAACATTTGCGTAGTTAAAAAATCGCACCCCGCATCCACCTTTTCTTTTAAGCGCAAAATATCTTCTTTTTGGTTCACGCTTTCGGGATGTACTTCGGGATAGCAAGCCCCACCGATACAAAAATCGGCGTTCGATTTTTTTAATTCGCGCACGAGATCCACCGCGTGAAGATAATCCCAACCGCTTCTATCTTTTCCCTGCATCTCTTCCGGGATATCCCCGCGGAGAGCCATAACGTTTTCAATCCCTGCCGCCTGCATTTGCTCAATTTTCTCTTTTACCGTTGCCTTTGAAGAAGAAACGCAGGTTAAGTGCGCTAGCGTGGGAACACCGTGTTCCTTTTTGATATTACGGGCAATATCTAAAGTGTATTTGCTCGTACCACCGCCCGCACCGTACGTGACACTCATAAAAGAAGGGCGAAGTTTTGCAATCTCTTCCGTTGCAATTTTCACGCTTTCAAACGCCGTTTCCGTTTTCGGTGGAAACACTTCAAAGGAGAGCGAAAGTTTATTGTTGTTTAACACGTCGATAATTTTCATACCCACACCTACTTTCGTATTTTCATTTATTATAGCACTATATATACAAAAATGCAATCGTTTTTAAAAAATTGTCCCGAAAGCAATAGCTTTCGGGGCTTTATATTATTTCTTCTTTTTATTCTTCTTTTCCGCCTTTTCTTTTGCGCGCTTATCGTTAATGATTTTCATATGCTCTGCGGTGATAAGTTCCACACCGTTTTCGCGAGCCCACGCCACGCAACCTTTTAACACGAGCGGCA
>JAFTHR010000161.1 GCA_017457345.1 Clostridia bacterium
TGAGTTTAAAAAAGACCTTTCTAACAAGCGTTCTTGCGGTGGAAATCGTTTAGTAATGGGCTTAGGGATTATTCTTTTTTCGTTTGCCGTTTTCTTTTGCGCGCTTGCGTGTGTGGCTTGACGTGAGCGTGGGCGAAGAAAGATTTTCTATATTTTTGTAAGAATTGCGTGAAAAGTATCGTTTTGGACGTTGACAAACCAAAGGGAATATATTATAATAATAAAAGTATTATTATAAAGGAAGATCCGCGCTCTTTTGGTAGGTTTTCCTAAAAAACATTTGGAGGATTTATGGTACCCCTAACTATCGTTCTTATCGTGCTTATTATTCTTTCTGCGTTTTTCTCGGCAACGGAAACGGCTTATTCCTGCGCCAACCGCATTAAGATCAAAAACATGGCTGCGCTCGGCAAGAAAAACGGAAAAGCCGTTTGTGCCTTTGCCGACGAGAAGTACGATAAACTGATAACGGCTATTTTAGTAGGCAATAACATTGTAAACTTATCCGCTTCGGCGATCGGCACGGTGTTATTCACGCGAATTATGAACGGCTCGGCGGCAGCGCCCACCGTCTCTACGATCGTTTTAACGATCGCGGTGCTCTTATTCGGGGAGATTACGCCGAAATACTTTGCAAGCGTTTATCCCGAACAGGTATGCTTTTTGTTCTATCCCGTAATGCAAGTATTCTACTGGGTGTTAACTCCTATTTGTTGGGTGTTCGACGGGTTTAAGCTTGGGCTTACGAAACTCTTCCGTTTAAAGAAAGACGACGCGATCACGGATGAAGAACTTTTAACGCTCGTAGACGAAGCAGAAGAAGACGGAACGCTGAAAGAAGACGAATCGGAGTTGGTGCGTTCGGCGCTTGAGTTCGACGATTTAAAAGTAGAAGATATTTTAGTGCCCCGTGTAGACGTTATCGCGGTGAACGAAAACAGCACGATGGAAGATATCCGCAAGGTATTCCAAGAGCACGGCTATTCTCGTTTGCCCGTCTATCGCGATACGATTGACGGCGTGATCGGCGTTATCCACGAGCGTGATTTCTTCTTGGCGTACTTAAATGGGGAAACGGACATTAAGCATTTGGTGCAAGACGTGGTGTATACCACCGAATACACCCGTATTTCCACTCTTTTGAAGCAGTTGCAAAAGAAGAAGATCCATTTGGCTGCCGTATCCGACGAGTACGGTGGGCTCGTGGGCATTGTGACGCTCGAAGATATTTTAGAAGAACTCGTTGGGGAGATTTGGGACGAACACGACCAAGAAGAAGTACTCTTTGGTAAACTTGCCGAAAGCGAGTACTGGGTAGATGGGAAGTGTGAACTTGAAAAGTTCTTTGAATTATACGAAGAACTTGATTTGGAAGACGAAGAAACGGATGCAAACACGGTAGGCGGTTGGGTGACCGAACAATACGGCGGTATCCCTCCCGTTGGAGAAGTGCTTACCATGCGCGGCTTGGAACTCAAAATTATGAAAGCCACGCAACAAAAGGTGTTGCAATTGCGCTCTAAAAAGGCGGAATCCACCGAAGACGAAGAAGAAAAAACGCGTTAAGCGAGAAATAAGAGGTGTTAATATGGAAACTATTTTAGTTACGGGCGGTAGCGGCTATATTGGTTCGCATACCGTACTTGAACTCTTGAGCAAGAACTATAACGTTGTGGTAATTGACAATTTGAGCAATTCGAGCTACGAAAGTTTGCGCCGCGTGCAACAAATCACGGGCAAAACGGTGAAGTTCTACGAAGGCGATATCCGCGATCGTGAAACGCTTGAAAAGATTTTTAGCGAAAATAAATTCGACGCAGTTATCCACTTTGCAGCATTTAAAGCGGTTGGCGAAAGTTGCCGCTTGCCGTTAAAGTACTACGAAAACAATATCGGCGGTACGGTCACCTTGTTGCAAGTGATGGAAAAATACAACGTGAAGAAAATTATCTTCTCCTCGTCGGCAACGGTATACGGCACGCCCGAACGTTTGCCCTTAGACGAAAACTGTCACCTTTCCACGACCAACCCGTACGGTAGCACGAAGTTGATGATGGAAAACATTATGCAAGACGTGCAAAAAGCAGATGCTTCTTGGAATATCATTTTGCTCCGTTATTTCAACCCGGTTGGCGCGCACGAAAGCGGCTTGATCGGTGAAGATCCCAAAGGCATTCCCAACAACTTAATGCCGTTCGTGGCACAAGTAGCAAGCGGAAAACTTGCTTGCATCAACGTATTCGGCAACGACTACGACACGCCGGACGGCACGGGCGTTCGCGACTATATCCACGTGGTAGACCTTGCGCTCGGTCACATTGCGGCTCTTGAAAACTGCAACGAAAGCGGCGTACATATCTACAACCTTGGTACGGGGCACGGTTATAGCGTGCTCGATATGATCGCGGCGTTTGAAAAGGCTTGCGGTAAAAAATTACCGTATAAGATTTGCGATCGCCGTCCTGGAGATATCGCGGCTTGCTACGCTTGCCCGGATAAGGCGGAAAAAGAACTTCATTGGAAAGCGAAGTTTGGGATTGAAGAAATGTGCGATAGCACTTGGAAATGGCAAAGCGGCAACCCCAACGGGTTTGAAAAATAAGAACAATGATCGTTCCCGATCAAATCGTCCGTACAAAACGGAAAACGTTGGCAATCACCGTCGATTCGTTCGGTCGGTTGATTGTTCGCGCGCCGATTAAGTGTACGGAGGAGCGGATCAACGCTTTTTTGCAAAGCAAAGCAAGTTGGATAGAAAAGTACAAAAACCGCGCAAGGCAAAGCGGTGTGGCTTTGCCTTGCGGATCGGTGGAAGGGTTTTCCTTTCCTTGGCTGGGCGGCGAATACACCGTGCGCACTAGTGGCGTAAGCCGCGTGGCGGTAAACCAAAGCACGGGGGAAATCAAAGTCCCTAACGAGCCGTTTGAAAAGCAATGCGAAAAAATTAGAGCGAAACTTAAAAAGGAAATTAAGCCCTATTTAGAAGAGCGAGTAGCGTATTTTTCCGCTTTAATGGGGGTTTCCGTTCGGTCGATTACCGTCACGCAAACAAAGTCTCGCTGGGGGTCTTGTACGGCAAAAAACGCCGTTCGTTTCACCTTTCGGTTAGGGTATATGCCGATCTCTGTAATCGACTACGTGATCGTACACGAACTTGCGCACGTAAGCGAGAAAAATCACGGCAAAAAGTTTTGGGCAATCGTGGCGAAAAACTGCCCGGATTATCAAAGAAAAAGAGCGCACCTTAAAAGTCACGGCGGGTACGCAGAATTGTTTTAACGGCGAAAAACCGTTCTTTTAGAACGGTTAAACGCAAAAGAAGGATAGTTATGTTAGAACTTAGAAACGTTGTTTATCGCGTTCAAGACGGGGATACCGAAAAGACGATTTTAGACGGCGTAAATTTACAATTAAACGAACGCTTTACGGCGTTCACGGGCCCGAACGGGGGTGGAAAATCCACGCTTGCAAAAGTGGTTGCGGGGATTATTCAACCTACCGAAGGGCGCATTTTGCTCGACGGGGAAGATATTACCGATCTTTCTATTACGGAGCGTGCGAAACTCGGCGTTTCGTATGCGTTCCAACAACCGGTGCGTTTTAAAGGGCTCACGGTGCGGGATCTCGTTTCGATTGCGGCGGGGAAAACGATTAGCGTTGGTCAAGCCTGCTCGTATTTATCCGAAGTGGGGCTTTGCGCTCGTGACTATATCGATAGAGAAGTGAACGCATCTCTTTCGGGGGGCGAACTCAAAAGAATTGAAATCGCCACCATTTTAGCGCGCGGAACTCGTCTTTCTATTTTCGACGAGCCGGAAGCGGGCATTGACCTTTGGAGTTTTGGCAACCTTATCAACGTGTTCGAAAAAATGCACGAAAAAACGAAAGGGAACATCTTGATCATTTCCCACCAAGAGCGTATTTTGAACATTGCAGACGAGGTTGTGGTGATTGCAAACGGCAAAGTAGAAAAGCAAGGAAAAAGAGAAGAAATTCTCTCTAAAAGTCTTGCGGTGGAAACCTGCAGTGCATTGACGGAGAAAATGTAAAGAGGTGTGGGTATGGATGCTATCGAAAGAGAACTTTTAATGCAAATAGCCGACCTGCACGGCGTGCCCGAAGGGGCGTATAACATCCGCGGGAACGGGGAAACGCAATCGCGCAATACCACGGCGAATATCGATATCGTGACCAAGACGGATGGAAAGCAGGGAATTGACGTTTTCGTGAAGGCAGGTACTAAAAACGAGAGCATGCATATTCCCGTAATCATCAGCAAAGCAGGCTGGCAGGAGATGGTTTATAACGATTTCCATATCGGTGAAAATGCCGACGTGGTGATCGTTGCAGGTTGCGGAATTCACAACTGCGGCGGCGTGGAACTCACTTCGCGGCACGACGGGGTTCACGCGTTCTACGTGGGTAAAAACGCCAAGGTAAAATACGTGGAAAAACACTACGGATCGGGTGACGGTATGGGCAAAAACGTTATGAACCCTACCACGCTCGTCTATTTAGAAGAAGGCGCAACGCTTGAAATGGAAACCACGCAAATCAAGGGGGTGGACTCCACGAGCCGCGTGACGAAAGCGGAACTCAAAGCGGGGGCAAGTCTTTTAATAAAAGAGAAACTGTATACGCACGGTGAACAGTTCGCGGATACCGATTTCACGGTAGATTTAAACGGTGAAGGCGCGAAAGCGGATATCGTATCCCGTTCGGTTGCGGCGGATAAATCCAAGCAAAACTTTGTGTCCACAATGAACGGCAACGCGCCGTGCTACGGGCACACGGAGTGCGACGCGATTATTATGGATGGCGCTAGCGTGAAAGCCGCGCCTTGCCTTACGGCAAACCATATCGACGCCGAACTCATCCACGAAGCGGCAATCGGCAAAATTGCCGGCGAGCAACTGATTAAATTGATGACGCTCGGTTTAACGGAAAAAGAAGCGGAAGAACAAATCATCAAAGGATTTTTAAATTAACAACGGAAAAAAGGAGGCTTTATGAGCGAATTAAGTTATAAGAGAACGAACGTTTATGAAACGGCGTCAGAAGAAAAGAAAGCAAAAATTTTCGAATATGCAAAAGGCTACGCTGCCTTTTTAGACGCTTCGAAAACGGAGCGTGAAGCGTGTGCATACGTTGTAAACGCGGCGCAAGAAAACGGGTATAGAGAATACCATTTCGGCGATAGAATGGCGGCGGGCGATAAGTTTTACTATAATAACCGTGGCAAGAACGTGTATCTTTTCAAAATCGGTTCTAAGCCGATCGCAAAGGACGGGATTCGTATTTTGGCGGCGCATATCGATAGCCCGCGTTTAGACTTAAAGCAAGTGCCTTTGTATGAATCGGATGGCGTTGCCCTTGCAAAAACGCATTACTACGGCGGTATTCGTAAATATCAATGGGCGGCAATTCCCCTTGCTTTGCACGGCGCTGTGGTGACGGCGGATGGCAGCGTGAAAGAGATTGTAATCGGGGAAGACGAAACCGATCCCGTGTTCTATATTAGCGACCTGCTCCCGCACCTTGCGGCAAAGCAAAGCGCGAAACCGCTTGGCGAAGCGCTCGCGGGCGAAGACTTGAACATTTGGTTTGGCAATATGCCCTATACCCTTGCAACGGAAGAAAAAGATAAAACGGTGAAAGAAAACGTGCTCCGTATTCTCTTTGAGAAATACGGTATTAAGGAAGAAGATTTCTTAAGCGCCGAACTTTCGCTCGTTCCTGCGTTCAAAGCCAAGGACGTTGGTTTTGACCGTGCGCTTATCGGTGCTTACGGGCACGACGATAGAGTGTGCGCATACCCTGCCTACACGGCGTTGTTCGACGAAGAAGAAAACGAACACACCACAATGGTTGTGCTTGCCGATAAAGAAGAAATCGGTAGTGAAGGCACAACGGGTATGCAATGCGCCATTTTCACCGATTTAATCAACGAAATTGCAAATGCGTTCGGGGTAAGTGCGGCGCAAGTTCGCGCGGTTTCTAAATGTTTCTCGGCGGACGTAAACGCCGGCTACGATCCGAACTTTAAGGACGTGTGCGAGCCACTCAATAGCGTGTATATTTCCTGCGGTGTTGGTCTTACCAAATTCACGGGATCTCGTGGCAAGAGCGGTTCGAACGACGCATCCGCAGAATTCGTTGGCGAAATCCGCAAAACGTTTGCGGAAAACGGCATCATTTGGCAAACGGGCGAACTTGGAAAAGTAGACTGCGGCGGTGGCGGTACGGTTGCAAAATATATTGCGAATATGAATATCGACACGGTGGATATCGGCGTTGGCGTTATCTCTATGCACGCGCCTTTCGAAGTGGTTTCCAAAGCAGACGTATACGAAGAATACCTTGCTTTCCGCGCCTTCCTTAAATAAATAGCAGATAAAACGAGAAAAGAACTTGGTTTTTTATAAACCGAGTTCTTTTTTTGCGGAATTTCTCCTTGTACCCTTGACTGATTGTGTGAAAAATGGTAAAATAAACTTGCGACCTAACTTAATAATTCATAGTGAGAGTATACTTTTAGGCAAAGTGTACTTTATTCGCGTTATAAAAAACTTTTCACTATGGATTGTTTTAGGTTAGTGTCGCAACTAAGCGGTAAAGGAACTTTTGCAGGTGTCGTTTATCGTTTGGTAAACGGCACTTTTTGTTTTTCTAGGAGGTTTTACATAGTGAAAAAGAAAAAATTATTGCCCCTGTTAGCGCTTGCTTGTTCCATTAGTTGTGCGGCAGGGCTTGCTTCTTGTACGCAAGGGAATGGTGGAAGTAGCAAAGAGCCCACGAAAATTGAACAGGTTTACAATCAGTACGTAATCAACGCCAAAGCCGCAGGCGAAACACCCCTTTCTTATGAAGAGTGGTTAAACACTATCAAAGGTGAAAAGGGCGACCCTGGTGAAAAAGGCGATCCAGGGGAAAAGGGTGATCCTGGTGAGAACGGCGCACCTGGCGCACCTGGTGAAAACGGCGTTGGGATTGAAAAAGTGGAATTGAACGCCGACGGCGATTTGGTGATTACCCTTACAGACGGTAGCACTCAAACGGTGGATATGCCCGCAAGCGGCACGCAAACGCCGCCGTTGGAAGAACACGATTTCGGCGAATGGACGGTATACACAACCGAAAACGTTTCTTGTGAAAACCGCTTATTCTACCGCGTTTGCTCCGATTGCAGCGTTATTGAATGGAAAAAGGGCACGAGTGACGATCACGATTTTACAACGGTCACCACGCCGCCTACCTGCCAAGCGGGCGGATATGATACGAATACCTGTGGAATTTGCGGTAAAGTAGAAATCACGAACGAAAAACCCGTGGCAGATCACGCTTGGGCTCAAACCTATTCGTTTGATAAAACGCACCATTGGTTTAATTGTGGAACTTGTACGCAAGAGAAAGATAAGCAAGAACACACCGCAGGGGAAGCAGGCGAGTGTACCGTGTGCGGTGAATTGGTTGGTGATACGCCCGGCGTGTTATACGAAGTGGTGGCAGGAAAAGCCCGTGTGGTGGGTTATGAAGGCACGGCAACGCGCGTTCGCCTTGCGGAAACGTATGAAAACGCACCCGTCACGGAAATTTGCGCAAATGCGTTTAACAGTTCGTCTATCGTCAGCGGACTAATCTCCGATAGCGTGACGAGTATCGGCGACGCTGCGTTCTATGGTTGCTCTGAATTAACGAGCGTGATAATCGGCGACGGCGTGACGAGTATCGGCGACTCTGCGTTCGAAAATTGCTCTAAATTAACGAGCATAGTAATTCCCGACAGTGTAGAAAGTATCGGCGACCATGCGTTCTATAATTGCGCTAACTTAACGAGCGTAGTGATAGGCGATAGCGTGGAAAGTATCGGCAAAGAAGCGTTCTCTTATTGCGATTTTACGAGCATAGAAATCCCCAACAATGTGACGAGTATCGGCAATTCTGCGTTCTCTTATTGCTATTATTTAAGGAGCGTAGTAATCGGCGATAGTGTGACGAGTATCGCCGCTTCTGCGTTTGCTTCTTGCGATAAATTAACGTTTAACAAACACGGCAATGCAAATTATTTGCCGAGCAAAACCAACCCCTATTTTGCACTAATTTCCGCAACAAATAAAAATTATAGCACCTATACAATTCATCAAGATACAAAGATAATTGCAACTTCTGCGTTCGAAGGTTGCGATAATTTAACGGACGTGTATTATCAAGGGAAAGCGGATGATTGGGCGCAAATATCGTTTTCTAATAATTATTCAAATCCGCTCTATTATGCGGATAATTTCTAGATCACCAACGAATTGGTGACGGAAGTCAATTTGACCACCGCAACCAACGTGCCGGATTATGCGTTCTATTGTTGCAAAAATTTAACGAGTGTAGTGCTCGGCGATAATGTGACGAGTATTGGCAATTCTGCGTTCATGTGTTGCGATAATTTAACA
>JAFTHR010000162.1 GCA_017457345.1 Clostridia bacterium
ACGGTGGCTTTTCGTTTTTAAAAAAGGAGCGCTCTATGAAGCAGGTTTTTGAGCCGCGCGAAATTGCCCCCGTGGGGTACGTGGAAAACGATTTTAAGGAGAAGTTCGGCATCCCCCGCCAAAGCGGTAGAACGAGCCTAATTTCCCGCCTAGTTTTAAAGGAAGAATATCAAGACGAAAACGCCTTTCGCGAAATAGAAGGGTTTTCGCATTTGTGGCTCGTGTTCGATTTTTCTAAAGCACGGGAAAAGGGCGCGCCGTCTTTAACCGTTCGTCCGCCGCGGCTTGGTGGAAACGAACGGGTGGGCGTGTTTGCTAGCCGTTCTCCTTTCCGCCCTAATTTTCTAGGGCTTTCTTGCGTTCGGCTTATAAGGCTGGAAAAGAGCGGGAATAAGGTGACGGCGTTAATTTTGCAGGGCGCAGACCTGCTAGACGGAACGCCCGTGTACGATATAAAGCCGTACCTGCCCCACGCCGATTGCCTTTTAGAAGCGCGCGGTGGGTATGCGGACGGGGTGAAAGATCACCGCTTGCAAGTGGCGTTTAAAGAAGAACTTTTAGCGCTTTTACCCAAAGAGAAAAGGCAGGGGCTTATCGAGTGCTTGCAGGATGATCCCCGCCCTTCTTACCAAGAAGACGGCAGAGAATATAAAATGCGTTTTGCCGACTGGGAGATTGCGTTCACGGTAAACGGAGAAACGCTAACGGTCACGAAAGTAGAAGAGGCATAAGAAAACACCGCCTATCGCTAGGCGGTGTTTTTAATTGCTTAAAAATTAAAGTTCGCTTGCTGCGTCCTTATCGAGCACGATCGTCACGAACGGGTGGAGTTGAAGAACGCTTGCGGGAAGGTCGGGCGTCACTTCGCCTTTGATCATACCTTTCACGGCTTTTGCCTTATTTTTACCGGAAACAACCATCAAAATGCTCTTTGCTTGCATAATGTTCTTCACGCCCATAGAAAGTGCTTGGCGGGGAACTTCGTCGATACTAGCAAACAGACGGGAGTTGTCTTTAATCGTGTTTTCGGTCAAGTCCACAAGGTGCGTCACAGAGCAAAGGGGAGTACCGGGTTCGTTGAAGCCGATATGTCCGTTCGAGCCAAGGCCGAGCACTTGCACGTCCGGTTTCAATTCGTTGAGCAAAGCGTTGTAGCGGTCGCATTCTTTTGCAAGGTCGGGAGCAACGCCGTTGGGCAAGTTGGTGTTTTTCAAATCGATATCAATTTTATCGAAAAGGTTGGTGCGCATAAAGTACGCATAACTTTGATCGTGGTCAGCGGTTAACCCCACGTATTCGTCAAGGTTTACAGACTTCACGTTTTTATAAGAAGTACCGTTTTCGCGGTGATCTTTTGCCATATTTTCGTAGGTGCCGATAGGGCTAGAGCCGGTAGCAAGACCAAGCACGGCGTTAGGATTGTTTTTTACAACGTTGATAAGAATTTCCGCTGCTTTCTTGCTCATTTCTTCGTAATTTTCGGTGATGATAACGTTCATACAAAATACCTCGATTAAAATGGAATGTCGTGTGGAAAACACACAAGAACATTATAAACCAAAAGGAAAGTACTGTCAAGCGTTTGGATAAAAATATCCAAAAAATAAAGGTGCGGGTGAAGTGTTTTGGAAAAAACACTTGACGAACGGGGGAGAGTATGTTATACTTTTTTCGTGCCCCAAAAATGGGCGCGAAGGATGAAAGAAAATGAAAAAAGATTTTACGATTGAAACGAAATGCGTACAAGGTGGCTACACTCCCGGAAACGGCGAGCCTAGACAAATGCCGATTATCCAAA
>JAFTHR010000163.1 GCA_017457345.1 Clostridia bacterium
ATAGTCTTTGTGTACAACCGCGCCGATTAGCGTTCCACCTACAACGAAATAATTTAAACCGTGCTTATTACATATTTTCGCTATCTCTTCGTAGATTTCAAACATTGTACTATGCAGTTTTTTTAATACTTTTTGTTCCATATCCTCTATTCTGCAATTTTATATTTATCGTTGGGTTTTTTAATTTTAACGTAGCACCTATAAACGAGCCGATAAAGAGGTTCACACTTTGCCGCCAAGAAAGATAAGACTTTCATTTTTTTAGAATAGTTTCCCTTTCTAATCTCCGGCAATCGCTCGTTCAATTCTTTTTTTGCTTCTATGCAGTACGCATAAAGATCGTTATCCTTTTTTACCTTTAACGTAGACACACGAATCAACTGCGCCACTAACCGCTTTTCGGCAAACTGATGCGCTAAAACACAATTTCTTGACTTTTCGAAAATTTGACGAAGCACCTTTAAAGGGGCAACTAACTTCTCTTCATCTTCCCAAGCGGTTGTAGCCGAGCCAGCACGCACTAAATACTCATAATAACATTCGTCGAAGAAAACGGATTTTTCACTCAAACGGAACAAATAGAAGTTCATAAGCAAATCTTCTGTATTTCGAATCGACGTGTCCATTTCTCCACTCGACAAAAGCTCTTTTACTATGTTTGATTTGAATAATTTGGTGCATAAAGAAGGCTCTATAAAATCCCCTTCAATTAAATCACATAAGCCCCGCTCATTATCTTGAACGATAAGTTTCTTCGTTCCATAGTGCAACAATTCTCGTTCTCCGAGCACCATCTTATATCCACAATGGGCAATATCGGCATTATGCTCTTTCGCAAGGGCGTGGAGTTTTTCATACATTTGAGGCAACACGTAATCGTCGGCATCTACAAAGCCTATCCACTCCCCGCTTGCTTCCTGCACGCCGCGAAGACGGGTTTTCGTTACCCCTTCGTTTTCTTTATAAATTGCCTTGATACGGCTATCTTTCTCTTTCGCCCGCTCTATCGCTTGTTTCGTTCCATCCGTTGACCCGTCGTCAACCACAATAATTTCTAAGTTCTTGTACGTTTGCGCACAAATACTATCGAGCGTTTTTTCAACGTAAGGCGCCACGTTATAGGCGGGAACGATAACCGAGATCTTTTCACTCTCCATTAATCCACGTACCCCCAGGAATCTTTGAGCGCCTCTTTTTGCTCTTGTTTTTTCTCTTCCGTAATATCAGCGCGAAGAGTATAACCCTCATCATAAACAGGGCACGTTTCCATTTGCGCTGTTTGCTTTTGAAGATATTCTTCTATCGTACAAATCACGCGAGCAGGATTGCCCGCTACCACAACGCCGTCTGGAATATCTTTCGTCACCGTACTGTTTGCACCAATAATAACGTTGTTTCCGATTTTCGTGTTGGGCAAGATCACGCTTTCCGCACCGATAAACACGTTGTTCCCAATGGTTACGCGACCGATTTTCGTGTAATTCAAAAATCCTTTCGTGCTTGCGTCGTGGCAAAGAATATGCACGCGCGGAGCAATCGTCACATTATCCCCAATTTCCAAAAGCCAACAATGAGAAGGATCTAAAATAACGCCGTTTAAACGAGAGAAGTTCTTCCCCACTTTAAGCCCCATTTTTATCAGTTTTTCCGTTGTATATTCGCTACGTAAGCGATACACGATCTCTTTTAAAATCCCCATCTCATTCTCCTACTTTATATCTTTTCAAGCATTTCCTCCACCGCTTTTACGGTGTTTTCGGCGCTAAAAAATAATCCGCGTTCTTTCGCCTTTTTCTTATACGCTTTTAACTTTTTAGGCTCGTCTAATAGCCCCTTTACCGCTTGATACAAAGCCTCTTCGCTTTGCGGCGTGACTATCCCGTATTCGCCGTTTTCACCGAGCATTTCTTTCATCCCCGAAACGTCTACCGTCACCACGGGCGTTCCTACAATGAGCGATTCCGTTGCCGCCGTAGAAAACCCCTCCGCCGTCGATGCACACAAAAACAAATCGCACTTTGCCACGTACTTATAAGGATTCGTTTGATAACCTAAAAAGGTATAATACTCTGAAATTCCGTTCTCTTTTGTGTACTGCTCTATTCTTTCTTGCTCCGGTCCTACGCCAAGCGCGTAGAAATGCGTGTTATATCCTTCTTCCCGCAATCGTTTTTGTAGCCTTGCCAGTTTATCAAATCCCTTAACGGGGACGATTTTCCCAACGCCGCAAAGTTTTATCTCGCCTTCTTTAAAAAGACCTTCTTCCACGGGTTCGTTCATCTTTTCCAAAATCTCTTCCGTTGCGTTGGTGTTATACAGTACTTCCAAGTTCTTTAAATCGGGAAAAATAGAAGAAAAGTCGTTTTTTACGTATTCCGAAACACAAATCGTTTTATCAAATCGTTCGTAACATTTTTTCGCCTCGGCATACGATCGAAAAGCACCTGCGCCGATCTCTTTCGTGTGCTGCTCCACGTGAATCCAACAAACAAGTTTCGTCTCTTGATCCATACATCCGCTAATAATTCTCGCGGACGGGCCTTCCAAATACGAAATCTCCACGTCGTACTTCTCTTTAATAAACCACTTATGCAAGCGTTTCGGAGAAAACAGTTTCAGTATCTTGCTATTTGCTGGAAACGCTTTCTTAAAAATCGCTTTATAGTGGACGGATTTTTTCAAAAACTTTTCGTTCACTCCGCCGCCAAACAAGGAAATCACCGTCACGTCGAACTTCGTTTTATCCATACGATTTACAAGGTTTACAAGCACCTTTTCCGCACCGCCAACGCCTAAATCGTGAATCAAAAACAAAACTTTTTTCATTTCGTTCTTTTCCCCCTATATCGAACGTAAAGCGAGAACAACCATCCAAAAGGATAAAGCAATACGGTAAGCGCCTTTCTAGGAGACGCGGAAATGCACGGCTGTTTGGATAAAATGCAAGACGAAATATAGTGAATCGTTTTTTTAGCCGTATACAAAAACGGAGCATTTTTAAAAGACATATCTAAAAGCCTTGATTCACGAAAACCTTTCGGACTTCTCAAATAGTTCTTAAAGATAGAGTTCGTCATTCCGTCCGGTTGATATTCCACAATGCAAAGCGGTTCGTTTAAAACCAAGAAATCGTGCGTTTTACTAATTTTTAAATGCAAATAGTGCGGATTGAAATCCCGCTCTTCAGGAAATTCTTTCATAGGCGCAACCGATTTATATAAATCCGTGCGAACAAAGTTCTTCTTATCCCCGTTTTTGCCCTTATACTTTCCTATCGCCAGGTCAATAAAATTGATCGTTTTTTGTTCGGGCATTTTATCCCCGATAATCTCGCCGTTTTCATATGCGTCCAGCGCAACGATCCCCGCATATTCTTCCGAGCCGTTCTCCTGCCAAAACCGAACGACTTTTTCCACGGCGTCGTCCACCAAATAATCGTCGCTATCCACGCATACGCAAAGGGGGGTGTCGGCGTGCTCGATTGCCTTATTATACCCCGTATATAACCCACCGTTTTCTTTGTATACGTAGCGAATTTCAAACCCGTTCTCCTGCTTTTGCCAAGCGGAAACAAGTTCCTTCGTGTTATCCGTAGAGCCGTCGTCGATAACTAGCCAAACAAAGTCCTTGCTCGTTTGGCGTTTCAACGCTTCGTAGCCGCGAGACAAACAATGGGCGCGATTATAAGTGGGTGTGAACACCGTTAACGTTTTCATTTTTCTTCTCCGCTCAATCTTTCTCTGCCTATACTCTTTTTCGCTCGCAACTTGATATAGCATCCTAATATCCAAGAAGCAATCGAATACCCAAATACGCGGTACACGATAAAACTCAATCTCGTCTTTTTAGAATTCGAGTATTTACAAACCGATTTTGTTTCGTTAAATAAACTTTTTAAATTCTTCTTCTCCGCTTTCTCGATTTGCGCCGTCAACCCAAGCGCGCAAAACCAAAGATATGCGCAAAAACAAAGTTCGTACTCTTTAACTGGATCGTTTGGACTTTTTTGAAAATACGCAATACTGCTTTTCACGATATTTAACAAATCCGAAACGTTATTCGCCTTTATCGTGTTGCTAATAGAATCAGTTCTTCCGTAACGATACACGTAAAGCGGCAAATTGATAATTTGAACGGTATTGAGCACGCGCAACAATCGAATCATCCATTCGTTATCTTCGCCTTTAATCCCACTCTTAAAAAGAAGATCGTTTTTCTCTACAAAACTTCTCTTAAGAATTTTCGTTGCCGCGTGAACCTCCATATTTCCATTCTTTAACAGGCTTTTATAATATGCAATTTTGCTTGAACAATCAAACCCATCTAAGTTTTGATGCTCCACTCGCCTAAAAAGACCTTGCCCCTCCAAGTAATCAAGCGACGTGAACAAAAACATTTCCGTTTGCGGATTTTTTCGAACGGTTTGAAGCATTTCTTCAAAATCCACTTCTTCATTCCACCAGTCGTCGCTATCGGCAAACGTTAAGTACTCTCCGCAAGCCGCCGTAATTCCAGCATTTCGCGCCGAGGAAAGTCCGCCGTTTTCTTTATGAATAACCTTTACGCATGAATAATTCGCAGCGTACTCGTCGCAAATAGCACCGCATCCATCCTTAGAGCCGTCGTCCACTAAAATAATTTCGCCAACTCCTTGGATTTTTTGCAAAATACTATCCACACACTGGCGGAGATATTTTTCCACGTTATAAACGGGTATAATAACACTCAAAAACGGATTAGCCATTCGTCTTGTCCTTTAACTTTTCCATCATTTTTATCAGTATCGACACGCAAAAAGCGAGTTTATGTTTGCAGCAAAAACAAAATACTTTCCATTTCAAAGGCATGTGGGAAAGAGATAATTTTTTTGCAGCCGCTTGATAGCGCGCACTCTTTAAATAGCTTCTAACTTCTTTAACGCCTTTCAAAAAGGACTGCTCTTTATTGAAAAATACGTTTCTCCCTATCCCCGTTGCACTCAACGCAATTCTGTTTTGGAGCGCCACGGATACGTCTTCTCCTAAACTATACGTATCGATCACCTTTTGCATTTCGTCGAAAAGCACGTTCCATTGTTTTACCAAATTCGGACGATATGAGTAAGTACAACTTGTTTCCGTTTTTCTATACCGATAAAGCGGTTGATCGATATACGCATAACCGTTGCAACGAGCAAGCGCGTACATATTAAACAAGGTATCTTCAGACGAGCCTATTTTCTCCAAATCGAAAACTTTTCCGTTTTTTGCAAACTCCGCTTTATAGAGTTTCATACAACAAGACGCAAGGTTTTCAAGGCGCTCCGGAAAGGCAAGTTCTTTGCCAACTAATCCAAATAAACGTCGGTACACTTTTTTGGCTTCTTCTCAAAAAATCGTTTTATCACCGTCGAATATATGCGCGTGAATAGAAGAAGATAAATACTCTCTAGAATAAGATAACATCACGCACTCAATCCTTTCATCTTCTTGCATTTTTTGAACGCACTTTTCTACGGTTCCTACATCTAGCCAGTCGTCTCCATCCACCGTCATAACGTACCCACCGCAAGAGGCTGCAACGCCTGCCTCTCTAGCCGCTCCTTGTCCTGCATTTTTTTGGTGCAAAACGATAACACGTTCGTCTATCGCGGCGTACTCTTCACAAATCGTCCCACTAGAATCCGTTGAACCGTCGTCCACCAGGATTATTTCAATCTTTTGATAGGTTTGCGCCCGTAAACTATCCACGCATTGGCGAAGATAGTTTTCCACGTTGTAAACGGGAACAATGATACTCACTAACATTTTCTCATCCATATCCTCACCTATCAAAACCAAATAAGGCCGAATCGGTTTCCCGTAAACGCACTAGCGTTGTACAAATCGTAAAACCCATATAACGTATATAAAATTGCTGCAATGACATAAATCGGCCTTTGCGTGTTTTTTTGGAATGCTTTTTGTACTACGTACGGCAAGGAAACCATCGTCCCCACGTAGAAGAAATAAGGCAAGCGGCCGAATAATACGGGGTTGCCAAAAAGCGCAAGGGTAATGAAGCCGGAACTGAGCAAACTCATCTTCATCATCACCTTTTCACCATCTGATACCCCCTCTTGCACTTCTCTCTTTGATATAATCATCAAAATAGAAGGAATCCAGTAAACGATAAATCGTAAGATATTAATCGTATAGTCTTCGGTAAGTCGATCTTCCGAAATATCTTCCCCAAACCAAGCGATAACTTCCGTCATTAACCCGGTAAAAAGGGAAAGCCCAAGCCCCACAATGATAGCCGCTATCATAAACACAATCGTTCGTTTGTTGAAAAGCTCCAGTCCTAAAATCGGCAAAACAACTAAGAACAAACTATAGGTATGCATAAAGAACGCAATCAAGAAGAACACGTAGTACGTAACGTATTTTTTCTTTAATAGCGCGGGAACTGCCATAAGCACAATACCCGCCGCCATCATTTGACGTACCGCCCCAAACGAGAACAAATACGGGCCGCCAAACAAAAACAGTACGAGCGAAAAGGTTAAATCCTTAGAGTACTTATGCATCAAGTACACGGAAGGCCCTACGAAAACAATAGAACACAAGAACAAATACACCGTCACGTCGTCTGCAATGATGTTTTTAATAAACCACGTCCAAATCGGGAAAATAAATGTGTTAGAAAGTTTAAACTCGCCCTTAAATAATTCGGGGAATTCTTCCCCCGTTTTTATAAAGCCATCAACATAAGCGTACGTATCGTTATACTGTCTTCTAAGTCCTGTAAACAAAGAAAGCATGAAAATAATAGCGGCCACTAAAAAAATTTGCACCGATTCGCTATTTTTATAGTTTCTTTTCACCAAGTCGTACCCCATTGCAGTAATGAGCACGAGCCCGCAAAGAATTAAATAATGCACCGCTATCTCTTCCTTTATTTGTAAAGTTCTTTTAATTCTCCCACAACGCTTTCCGCGGTGTACTTTTGCACCAACTCATATCCACGCTCGCCAAACGATTCGCGAAGCGCTTTGCTTTCTATAAGTTCCGCAATCCCATCCGCAAACGATTGCACGTTTGTAGCATCCACCAAAAAACCGTTCTCCGCATTGCGCACAAGTTCGTTATGCCCACGATTTTTCGAAGCAACGACGGGCTTTTTACAAATCATAGCCTCCATCACGTTCAAGGGAAGCCCTTCGCGATAACTCGCCGAAACCACTATGTCCGTTGCATAAACGAACTTTTCGAGGTCCGTTCTATAACCCAAAAGTTTTACGTTTTCTTGCAATCCGTTTTGTTCAACGTACAAACGGAGCTCTTCTTCCGAAGGTCCGTTCCCCGCTAGAAGCAATACCGTTTCGGGAAAACGATCTTTGATTTCTTCCACCGCTTTAATCGCCGTTATTTGGTTTTTGTTTTTGTTTAGTTCCCCCGTGCAAAGCAGTACCGTTTTCCCCAAAAGCCCTTGTTCTGCTTTAAACGCATCAATTTGCTCCTGCGTGAAAGGGGAGTATTTTTTTGTATTCACGCCAACGCCGTGTACGTGCACCACGTTCGTTTTAAACTTCTTGCTTGCCAAAGCGTAATCTTCTTCCGTTATGGTAATGAGCACGTCACATTTTTTCGCCAAGCACTTCTCAATAGGATAATAGACGAGCCAGTTGCGTTTTCTCGCACCACGATAAAAATGGAATCCGTGCGCCGTGTAAAATACTTTCGTACCCTTTTTACGCGCCTTTTTCGCCGCTAACCGAGTAAGTACGCCGCCCATAGGCGTGTTGCAATGAACGATATCGTATTCCCCTTCGTCAATCACTTTTTTGAGCATTTTATACGCCTTTAAATTGACTTTCGCCAAAGGCGAACGCGCAAACGGAATATCGAAAACCTCGTCCACCTCGCCGATAGAAAGACCGTTCTTTTCCGCAAGGTTATTCCTTGCTGCAACGTGTACGATATCCCCACGCTCTTTTAAAAGGGCTATGAGCGGTTTATGAAATTGTGCGATATGGCTTTGAACGGTAGCCACCAACAACACCTTTTTCATTTTTTCTCCTTAAAACGGTAGAATAGAGTTTATCGTAAACAATGCGTTAAGCGCAAAGGCACGGAACGCCGTCTCTTTCATATTCACCACACGGATATTCATATCGTAAAGATCTTTGTTCAAAACCTTTTTCATATCCAAATGATGCTCATCTGAAATTCGCTTGTCCATGGGCACTTTGAAGAGTAAATCCAAGAATTTACGATTGTTGTACAAGATGGTAATGTCGAAACAATACTTCATTTCGCTAATGTTCAGTCCGCCCCAACTGCCCCACGTCACTTCGTTAAAATGCACGTCTGCCGCAGGGTATTGCGCAGGGATTTTTTCGTATTCAAACTCTTCGATATAACGCTTAAACAGCCCGTCTACTTCGTGAGCAAGTTTTCGATTTAAAATAAAAATCTTATAAAGGTTTCTATATAATTTCGCGGAAAGTTTCGGCATCTTCTTTCTTCCGTAATGCTTGTACCAGTAGCAACGGATGGTCTCCGAAACCCAACTCTTTACTTCTACGCCCGCAGGACAATGTTCCTGCAAATAGAACCGCTTACGAATTTCGTTATCCTTGGTATTTGCAACGTATCCGTTGTTGTGCATTAAAATCTCTTTTCTCTCTTCGAAGCGATCGAACTTCTCGTTCTCTTCTGGAATAGAGTATAACGTCCAGTCAACGCCAAATTTTTCAGCAATCGTTTTAGCCGCTGCGCAGTCAATCGTTTCCTTTTCCACCGAACAATAACTAAACGCTTTTACTTTATCGTAATTGCCGTTCGCGGCGGCAAACGTGGTATTACTGTCAATCCCACCCGTAAGCGAAACGTACGGATTTTTCCATTTTTTAAGTACGAGTTCCATATTCTTTTTCAAAATATCCGCCGCTTGCTCAATTACCGACTGATACTCTTCATCCGTTTTGCATTCCGCCAAATCCCTTAACGGATAAAATCTCTTATGCGTAAACTCCTTTGACGAAAACGCATACTCGTATTCGATATTCGGCACAACCCGCTTCACTTTTTCAAACGGCGTTAAATCTGCAGGCAAATACGGCCCCATAACGCGATCGTACCATTTGTACGCAATCAACTTCTTTACAATCGGTTGCATTTCATAGCCGAGAATATCGCCTAGAAGTTGTGGATGAGAAGAAAGATAAAAACAACCGTTCTCTTCTCCATAACACGCCGATTGCATCCCCGCAGGATCCACGAAAAACCGAACGCCGCTTTCTCCCACTTCGCCGAGCACGAAAATCCCCGTCAACTCGTCTAATCTATCATAGAACTCTTTTTCTTCCGTTGCAGAGGCAATTCTTTCTAATATCTTTTCTTCGCAAATTTCGCCCGTAAACGGGTTATACGCATGCCCGAATAAGAAATACGTTTTTCCATTCTTATCCCAAAAATGTACGCCCGTTAACGGATGAGTATAAAAATGCACGTTCCCTTTTTGCACGTGTTTCCAAGTGCCGTAAAACGGAAAATCGCCTGCGGGCACGTTGCTTGCATCCGTAGCCAAAAAGCCACGAATAAACAGATACTTTTGTAAATCAGTATTCTTTTCGAGTGTTTGTTTTATCATTTTTTAGCCCTCCGTACGAAGATTTTTTAAAATTACTTGGCTTAAACGTTCCCCGTTTCCTTCGCCTACGAAACTATTATGCGGCGTTAAAATAACGTTTTCCATTTTCCATAACGCACTCTCTTCAAGCGGTTCGTTTTCAAACACGTCTAACACCGCGCCGTACAACTTTGTTTCGAGCGCCTGTATAAGCGCCGTTTCTTCCACGAGACCTCCTCGCGCCAAGTTCACGAACACGCTCCCTTCTTTCATTTGTGCGAAACGCTCTTTGCTAAACAGTTTTTCCGTTTCTTTAGAAAGTGCAATTGCCACAACCACGATATCCGCCTTAGGCAACACGTTGCTTAATTCGTTTAACCCAAACACCTTATCAAACGGCTCGCGGTCTTTCTTCGTGCGGGTGACTCCAACCACCTCGCACCCGAACGCTTGAAAACGCTTTGCACACTCTACTCCCACGCTTCCGCACCCAACCACGCAAACTTTTTTACCGAAAAGTTCCTTTAAATCACGGTTCTTTTCCCATTTTTGCGCTTTTTGGTTTTCATAAAAAAACCGACTCTTTCTATACAAGTCAAGCACGCCGCAAAGTGCCGTTTCCGCCATGGGAACGCTATAGGTGTTTTCGGCGTTATAAACGCGAATCCCCGCCTTCTTGGCATACTCCATAGGCATACGATCGTAGCCCGCGCTCGTAAGTTGCACGAACTTGAGCGAAGAAAATTTTTCGATCGGATGATGCAAAAATAAGCCGTTGCAAATAATCCCTTGCACTTCGCCATAGGCGCAAGGCAATTCGTCTTTTTCGTTTTGCAAAAAGAAAACGTCGTGCCCGAGCGCCCGCAGGGTGTTTAATTGTTCTTTTGCGCATTGCCAAGCGCCCGTCACTAAAAGTTTCATTTTCTCTCCGCTATCTCTTTCACAATTCGAACAACTTCCCGTTCGTTGTCTTTAAAGTATGCTCTATAACTCTCGCACTCGCGTTCAAGCGCGCGTATGTCCGCAAGCCCTTTCTCAAACACTTCGCGCACTTTTTCCAAATCCGTTATCTCGTTCGTATTGCAAAAACTACGGGATAAAATGGCGCAAGTCGAGCCCAAACGGTAGTGCTCTTTAATCACTCTCTCACTCGGCAACATCCCTTTACCGATAGAAGCAATCCCGCCAAAGCCGTATTCAAGCCCGCGGTGTTTAAATTTCATGCAAAGGTTTTCAAGCGTGCCGTTCGTTAAAAGTTCAAACATAAACTTCATATGATAGCCCAAACTTAAATCGTTGAGTCCCACGAAGATTTCGTCGATTCCTTCAACGCTCAAAATCTCGTCGATATTCTCCACCGCTTCCGGCGTTTCAACGAGCGGGAGGGTTTTTGCTCTA
>JAFTHR010000164.1 GCA_017457345.1 Clostridia bacterium
CGCCTCAGTACTGTATCGGTTCAAACGCGCCGCTTCCTATCGTTGGTGGGAGTATTTTGGCTCACGAACATTTCCAAGGCGGTAAGCACGTGTTCCCTATGTTCAAAGCGCCGATTGGAAAGCGTTATAAATCGACGGTGAAAGGTGTAAAAGTGTTTATGCCGGACTGGTATAATAGCGTTATTCTCATCAAGGGCAAGAAGAAATCCGCCGTTTTGAAAGCCGGCAAAAAAGTTTTGGATAAATGGCTTACCTATAGCGACGAAGGCGTTGGAATTATCGCTGCCACGGGTGACGTTCCCCATAATACCTTATCCCCGATTGCTAGAAAAACGAAAAAGGGATACGAGTTGTATTTGTTGCTTCGCAACAACCGTTGCAACGACGAGCATCCCGACGGGATTTTCCACGCGCATAAAGAGTACCATAACATCAAGAGCGAATCAATCGGTCTTATCGAAGCAATGGGGCGGTTTATTCTCCCCGGTCGGTTAGATTATCAACTTCGCGAAATTGAAAAGGTGCTCACGGGCGAAACGAAAAAACTTGCCGAGGATATGAAAATCCACGAAGCGGCAGTGGAGATGCTCGTGAAAGCGCACGGTACTTCTTGCACCAAACAAAAGGCGCATAAGGTTGTGATTGCATACGTAGAAGACGTGTGCGAAAACATTTTGAAAAACACCGCGGTATTCAAGCGCGACGAAAAAGGTTTAGAACGTTTCGATCGGTTTATGAGCGCTTGCGGTTTCACAAAATAAAAAATGCAGGCTTTGCCGCTTGGCAGAGCCTTGCTTTTTGAAAGGAAGAAGGTTTATGGAAGAACAAATCTCTTTAAAACAATCGAAAAAGGACCTGTTCTGGGAGATTTTTCGTTTTTTATTAGTAGGCGGCACGGCAACGGTTGTAGACTATTTAGTTTATTTCGTTTTCCGCCGTTGGATATTATCGCCTACTTATTTTTCAGGAGCGCCCGCGTGGGATACCGTTTCCTTGTTGCTATCTATTGCAATCGGTTTTACCGTAGGCTTAATAGTGAACTGGATCCTTTCGGTTAAATTCGTTTTTCGTGCGGTAAAAAATAAAGAAGAAGCAAAATCAAAAAAATCTTTTTTATTATTCACGCTGATCGGCATAATCGGTCTTGCTATTACCGAACTTGGTGTGTTGCTTTTAGTGTTTATTTTCCCTGAAATCAACTTATTCGGCGTAGTTTCTTTCCTTGGTTTACCTTGGGAAGAGTGGATTGCTAAAGTAATTATGACGTGTTTAGTTCTCGTTTGGAATTATCTCGGTAGAAAGATTTTCATCTTTAAGTCTTAACGTTCATACGTAATTTTGCAAACAAAAAACGATCCGCGGTTTGCGAATCGTTTTGGCAGAGGAGACAGTGAGGCGTAAGCGTAGCGGAATAGCGTAAGCGTCCTACGCAAACGGCTTTGGAGAAGAGTGTTGCTTTTTATGCAAACAAAAAACGATCCGCGGTTTGCGAATCGTTTTGGCAGAGGAGATAGTGAGGCGTAAGCGTAGCGGAATAGCGTAAGCGTCCTACGCAAACGGTTTTGGAGAAGAACGTTGCTTTTTTAAGAAACAAAAATCACCTTGACTGAAAGTCAAAGTGATTTTGGCAGAGGAGACGCGATTCGAACACGCAACCGGCGGTTTTGGAGACCGCTGCTCTACCGTTGAGCCACTCCTCTATAGCAAAGCAATTATATAACAAAAAAAACGGTTTGTCAATTGTTTTTTATCGAATAAAAGATTTTTCCCGATAAAAAATCAAAAGAACGAAAAAAAGTGGGGTTGTATGAAAAAAAAGGTAATTTTATATACGGATGGTGCATGTTCCGGCAATCCCGGTATCGGTGGCTACGGCGGAATTTTAATGTATTCCGCGGCAAAGAAAGAATATAGCGGTGCGGAAGAGGAAACAACCAACAACCGCATGGAAATGATGGCGGTAATCGTGGGGTTAGAAATGTTGAAATATCCCTGCATTGTGGAGGTGTATAGCGATTCGGCTTACGTTGTAAACGCCTACGAAAACGGATGGGTGCAAACTTGGGCGCAAAACGGTTGGAAAAAAGCGGATAAAAAAGCGGTTTTGAACGTAGATTTATGGGAAAAACTTTTAAACCTGACCACCGTACACGAAGTTAGTTTTCATAAAGTGAAAGGGCATGCGGATAACGAGTACAACAACCGTTGCGACGCGCTCGCTCGCGGTGCGGTAGAAGAACTTAGAAAATCGTTGCCTGAAGAAGATTTTGTTTAACACTTTAAAAATTGAGCATACTAAAATAGGAGGGCTGCCGTGAAAAAGAAAGTTGCAAGTGCTATTTTATTTCTTTTTCTTTGCGTGCTCGTTGCCGTTTTCGGTGTGCTTTGCCTTTTTTATTATCAATCTGGTTTTATAGGAAACAATCGAGTTCTTTTAAGTGTTCTTGCGGTAGTGTTCGTTCTTTCGTACGCTATCGTGGGGACGTTTTTATTATGCAAAAGCGAACAAAAACCGTTGTTTGAAACGCTTTATAAAACCATGCTTAGCGGTGCGATTTTAGCGGCAATTTTGATCGCTGTTTTCTTTGTTCTACAAAGAACGGGTTTTTTAGAATTAGTGGCGGATGGCGAACGCTTTGAAGAATACTTGCAAACGTCCGGCAGATGGATGCCGTTCGTATACGTGCTTCTTCAATACCTTCAAGTGGTAATTTTACCCATTCCAAGTTTCGTTTCTACGGTGGCGGGCGTGGCGTTATTCGGTCCGTTTTTAACGTGTATATACAGTTTAATCGGGATACTTCTCGGTTCGTTTACGGCGTTTTTCGTTGGAAGAAAATTAGGTAGTAAAGCCGTGGAATGGATGATCGGAAAAGATACGCTTGAAAAATGGCAGGAAAAGTTAAAGGGGAAAGATAATTTAATTTTAACAATGATGTTTGTGCTGCCCGTTTTCCCAGACGACGTGCTTTGTTTCGTTGCGGGGCTTTCTTCTATGAGCAACGTATATTTTTCCATTATGATTGTAATTTCGCGCATCCTTAGCGTGGGAACAACCTGCTATTCGTTAGATTTAATTCCGCTTAGCGAGCCTTGGGGGTTTGCCGTTTGGTGCGCGATTAGCGTTATTGTATTAGTAGTGTTTATCGTGCTTTATCGTAATATCGATAAAATCAACGATTTTTTAAAAAAGAAAAAAGGAAAAAACAAGCAAAAATAGAAACTTTTTTTCAAAATGTCCTTGCAATTTGGCGGGTGTTAGTGTATAATGTTAATTAGTGAAAAGCGGTCGTTTTTCACGGTATAAAAACTTTTATAGAGGACAGTTATGGATAAAATTCAACTACTGCAAGAAAGAAAAGCAAAAATAGCGGAAGCAGGTCAAGAGATCCGTGCTCGTATCAATAGTATTGTAGACGAGTCGAGTTTTGTGGAACTCTCCGCTTTTAGTTTTTCTAAAAACGAGTTCTATAACGAAGACGTTGCCGGCGAAGGCGTTGTGACTGGTTTTGCCACTATCAACGATTACCCGTTCTACGTTGTTGCGCAGAACTTTAAAGCGCTTTCGGGTGGTGTATCCAAAGCGAATTGCGATAAAATTGCAAAATGTCTTGATGCGGCAGAGAAAAATGCAACGCCCGTCATCTACCTTTTGAACACCGTTGGCGTTCAAGTAGGGGAAGGCGTTACCGTACTTGAAGGGTTAGGAAAATTGCTCCTTAGAAGCACGCAACTCAAAGGCGTTGTTCCGCAATACGCTGTGATCGACGGCGAAGTGTACGGCTCTGCGGCTATGATTGCTTCGATTGCAGATTTCACCTTCTTTATGGAAGGCAAGAGCGTGCTTGCTGTAAATAGCCCGTTCGTGCTTTCGGCAAAAGCGGGCAAGAACGTTGCAAAAGAAGAAGTGGGTGGATACAAGGCGTTGGATAAAACCGGGCTTGTATCTTTCGTTGTTTCTTCGTATGCCGAAATTAGAAACAAGATCGGCGAAATTAGCGAATTGATTTCCGTACCTATGATTAACGCCGAACTTAACGAAAGCGCGCCCGTATTAAATCAAACGGTTTCCGCGCAAACGATCTCGGGTATTTTTGAAAATACCGTAGAAATCGGCGCAACGTACGAACCGGAAGTAAAAACGTATCTTTGCCGTATCGGCGGGATTGCCGTATCGGCACTCGTATTCGACGGCGGTGAAGAAGGCGTGGAATTAACCGCTTCTAAACTTGCAAAAATTAAGAATTTCGTTGAGTTTACTTCTTGCTACGGTTTGCCGTTTGTTGTATTTAACGACGTAAAAGGTATTCGTCCTTCGCTTTGCGCGAACAATAGCCGTGTAATGAAAGAAGCGGCGGAATACTTGAACTTGCTCGATACAATGGATTGCGGCAAAATTGCAGTCGTATACAAAAAAGCGGTGGGGCTTGGGTATTCGCTCTTTGCGGCAAAATCCGCTGGGTTTGATTATACCTGTGCTTTTGCGAACGCAAAGATCGCGTTGTTCGATAGCGTGCAAGGCGCACAAATCGAACTTGCGGACGAAAAGGCGGATAAAGCGGCGCTCGCTCAAAAATACGCCGACGAAAACTCCGATCCTATCCATGCGGCAAAAGACGGATATATCGACGCGATTATTGAACCTCAATTCGTAAAACAATACTTAATCGCTTCGCTCCAAATGTTGGCGAAGTAAAAGGCGGTGGCAAATGTTGAGTAAATTATTAGCGGTTTCCTCCGCTGCGGCAGAGCTTGGCTATCCCACAGAAGTTCCGCTTGCGGACGCCGAGTTGACTGCGCTTATCGGCTTTAGCGTTGTCTTTTTAGGCATTACCTTTTTGATTTTAATCGTATGGGCAGTTGGTAAGATAATGAATAAAACGCCTAAAAGCGCGGAAAAGCCTGCAAAAACGGCTGAAAAACCGATAAAACCCGCACCCGCGGCGAACCTTTCAAGCCAAGTTTCTGCGGCGGAAACGGACGGTGTTTCAGAAGAAACGGTTGCCGTTATTACCGCGGCGATTATGGCGTACTACAATCAAAACAATCCTAAATGTGAATTCACAGTTAAACGTATTAAGAGAATATAAGGAG
>JAFTHR010000165.1 GCA_017457345.1 Clostridia bacterium
GGTGATGGCGTCACGCTGGACGCGGTTTGGGAAGCGAACACGAACACGTTGAACTTTAACGCAACCGGCGGCTCGGGCGTGATGAATGCAATGAGCATGAAAACGGACGAAACCAAGGCGTTGACGGCAAATGCGTTCACGAGAGCAGGATATACCTTCGAAGGCTGGGCGACTAGTGAAAACGGCGAAGTGGTATACGAAAACGGTGCAAACTACACTATGGGCACGGAAAGCGGATACACGCTGTACGCCGTTTGGTCGATAAATACCAACGTACTTAAATTTAACGCAAACGGCGGTACGGGCACAATGGATGCGCTTCAAATCAAAACGGGCGCAAAGAAATTGCTTACCGAAAACGCGTTCACCAAAGAAGGGTACGTGTTCCTTGGCTGGGCAACAAGCGCTAGCGGCGCGGTCGCTTACGAAGACGGTGCGGAATACACCATGGGCACGGAAAGCGAATACACGTTGTACGCCGTTTGGGGAGAGGCAATCAAACTTTACGTGTACTACGATACGTACGGATTGCCGCATAAGATTTACGAAATTGAGAAAGGCTCAACGATTACCCTTGAAGAATTGTATTCGGATAAGTACGTGACGGAAGATATTAAAACCTGTCCGATCTACAACGTGTATAGTGGTTGGAGAACGGGATACTTCACGCACTGGGCGTATGAAAACAATACTCGTCAAGATACGTTCCGTATGGTAATGGAAGATATCGATACGGCAGGGCAAGAATCCGTTTCGATTATCGCAAGATACGGCAGTACGTCAACCCATAATTACTTATCCCATTCGAACGGCACGTACACGGCTTGCCCTGGCGGCTTGGGCGGTGTGGCATACGACCTTGACACAGAAAAGAACGTTGGCTCTTATCAAGCGACCATCACGGTTCAAAAAGGCGCTGAGGGTGAAGTGGGTATCGCGTTCAATATGTTTATGTCGAACGATAAGGATCAGTCGCAAAAAGTTGGCGATAACTACTATTACGCAGCATTTCTTCCCAAGGACCATTCTTTCGTAATCGGCTACGTTGAAAACGGCACTTGGGGCGGCACGGTTGGCACGAATTTGGCGTACGCAGGGTATGGTGACGTTCCTGAATTCTTCGATGGCTACTACGGTCTGTTGGGCGCGGGTGTAACGGCAACGTTCACGCTTCGCGTGGAAGTATCGGCGGGTAAAGTAGAAATGTTCGTTTCGAATTTTGGTGGCGAACAAACGGCGGAAGTGAAAGTTTTCACCTACGAAAACGAAGCATTAGGCAAAGACGGTTATAGCGGCTGGGGTGTCCGTGCTTGGGGCGCGCAATACACGTATAGCAACGTACAATACACCGCGAACGGACAATAAGGAGGAAAAAGTAATGAAAAAGAATAAAATTATTGCAACCACGTTAGCATCCGCGCTTGGCGTTAGCCTTGCGTTTAGCACGGTTGCAAATCTTCTTCCGAATATCGAATTAGCAGAAGCGGCGGCGGCAACGTATAGCCGTGCGGCTGGATACACGTATGAAATCGACGAAGATTTGAAAGGTTCTCCTGATACGTTTGAAGCGTGGATTTTCCTTAATGCTAATTCCAAGGGCGGCACCATTATGGGGAACGCCTGCAACGAATACTCCAGAAACGGTGCGTACAAATACCACACCGTGAACTGGGAAGTGACGCCGAACGGTTATATGCGCGTGGAATGGGATGACACGGCAACGCAAACCGAAACGGCGTATGATCCCGCAAATGATGCGCGTGGCTCACGAGCAAATCTTGCACACACCTTTGCGAGCGGTGCAAGTTTAAAGGACGGAAAGTGGCACCACGTGGCGGTTGTACGTACGAATACGGACTTTAAGTATTATTTAGACGGCACGTTAACCGAAACGTATACCGTGGCTTCTACGCCTGCAATTAGTACCGATCAAATGGTGATTGGCTCGGATAACTCCGGTTGGTTGACAACTGGTAATGCAGGGAAAACGCCGTTCGACGGGGCAATCTCGCAAATCACGGTGTACGAAGGTGCGGCAAGTGCGGAACAAATCGCAAAAGACGCTTATAGACCTGGTGGCAGCACGAACTATATCAACCGTTCCATTACCCAAGCGGACGATATTTCCCCGAACGCTGAACTGATGGGCAACTGGAATTTAGGTTCAACTTGGACGCAAGCAGTTGTGCCGAACACCTGCCTTGGCGGACCTAGTGCTTCGCTTGCAACAACGGAAACGTTCGTGCCGTTGGATATGCCTGAGGCAAACGAATACGACTATGCGTTCGTTGCGATTCCGGATATTCAATACATGACGCGTCAATGGCCCGATCGTGCAAAGAATGCCATGAACTGGCTTGCGAGCGTAAAAGATACGTACAACATCCAATTTGCAATGCAACTTGGCGACCTTGCGGATACCGGTTGGGTAGAATGGGAATATAAAAACGCGTACGAAGCGATGAATATCCTTACGGATGCGGGAATCCCTTGGTCGTTTGTTCCCGGCAATCACGACTATAACAATAGCAGTTTGAACTATGAAAACGCCGTAGTGAAAGAAAAAGGCGGTCGTGTGACCGACTATTTGGATAAATGGTTCCCTGTTAATAACACAACGGTGACGGGCTACTATCAAGGTCCGTACTCGTCGTGCGACGGCGGTGCGGGCGAGCCGAACGGCTATCAAGGTGCGGTAGCGCAAAACTATACGTTCTCTACGCCGCTTTCCGTTAAAGGGCATAGCACGTTGCCTGGGTTTGGCGGTGTGTATGAAGCCGATTCGATGGGCAACAACTATTATTTGTATGATGCAAAGGATCGAAACGGCAACGTCATTGCGGAATATCTCGTAATGAACCTGGAATATCAACCTCGGAAATCGGTGCTTCGTTGGATGAACCGTATTATTGATAGATATCCCGAACGCCGTGTTATTATCACGTCGCACAATATCGTGTGTCCGGACGGTAATTTCTTGCCGGGGGTCGGTGCGGTGACGGACGTCACTCCTTCGCAAATTGCCTTCAATCAAGCGTATAACGTGAACGAAAACGTATTCTTAACGCTTAGCGGTCACGAATGTACGGACGATATTATTCGCCGCATGGACTACGGTCAAAACGGCAACAAGATCACGTCTATGTTGATTGACCATCAAGATGCGAAAGACCAGAATGAAACTACGGCATGGAACGCAACGAATTCGACCACGGGTGAAGCAACCGGTGCGAGTGCCGTTCGCTATACAGGTCAAGATATCCTGGCTATCTTCTTCGTGAACGAAGAAACGAAAGAGATTATCGTGCGTGATGTTTCGCCTGAGAACATACAACGTGGGCAAAATTCGGCGTGGAATATCCAAAATCAATTCACCTTCTCGTTTGCAGATGAAAACAACCCTGCAATCGGCGGCGTAAAAACCACCGTTACGGGTACGGTGAAAAACGTTGTAGATGGCGCGGTTGCCGGTGCAACGGTTAAAGTGAAAGGTACGTCTCTTTCGGCAACTACGGCGGCAAACGGCTCGTTCTCGATTGCGGGCGTTGATGCAGGTAAAGATGCAACCCTTATCGTGACGAAAGATGGCTACGAAGAATCCTTAACGGAAGTTTCGGCAAGCACGCTCAAAGGCGCAACCACGGCTCTTGGAAACGTTTCGATTAACCTTCCTTCCATGAGTTCGGGCACGTTTGCTTCGAGCGGCGAATTGCTTGCGAATAACTCCGTAGAAGTCACTCGAACGCTAGATGGCATCCTGTTTAAACTTTCCGGCACGCGTGCGCTAAAAGGATTAGTGGAAGTGTACGTGACCGTTGGCGAAAAATCAACGCTAACGAGCGTTTGGGATGCGGCTAATACTAGTATGATTAGATTCGACTTCACGGGCGGCGGTATTTTGAACCAAACGTCCCTAGCATTTAATAACGCTACGGCGTTTAACGCTGATGGGATTGCAAGCAAGATGCATTATAATGATGCAACGCAAGGCTATTCGGGCGAATTCCTCGTGCCGTATTCGTGGTTCTCGCAATACGGATTAACAATGAACCCGACCGACGATTTCTATATCGGTCTTGCACAAAATATGCCGTATGAAAATACTGGCTCTTGGACGTGGGTATGCAATGGTACAACTGTTAACGCGGCTAATCCTTCCACGTATGCGAAAGTGACGGCAAAGAACCGCTTTACAACCTTCACAGGAGACGTGGAGACGGTACTTTTACAAGGTACGGCAACGGTAGAAGATTTCGGCGCGGCTAGCGGCGTAACGGTTGCGGCAGGCGGCTACTCTACCAAAACGAGTTCTACGGGTTCTTGGTACTTAGAGATTCCGCTTGAAACGGCACAAGCAGGGTTCAATTTAACCTACGACGGCACGGCAGTTGTTTCGAAAGCGACAACCGTTCCGGCAAATCAATTTACAAGTGCAACAACGTACACGGATAACGTGGTGTTAGAGCCTAGATACGTCACGTTGAACGTGAGTCCCACGAACGTGGCAAACGGCGATCTTAGCGGTGCAACCGTTTCGCTTGGCGCAAACCAAGCAAGCGTGGCGGCTGGGAAAGCAACGTTTGAAAACGTATACGCAGGGCAAACCTACGAAATAAGCGTGGCAAAAGAAGGTTTTGAAACGGCTTCCGCAACCTTTAATCCCGCAACCTATTCGATTAGTGATTTGAATGCGGGCACGGTGGCGTTTAACGTGGACGTTCCGCTTGCGTATCAAAACCTTTACACAACGAACTTCGGTGCAAGCGACTCTTCGTGGGTTCCTACGGCAACCCGTTCGGCAAGCGGCTTACAAGTAAAACTTACGTCCGCGGACGCGTTTGCAAGCGGTGAACTTATCAACGTTTATATTGACACGGGTAACGATATTGCTATGACGCGCGACGCAACGGACTATCGTTTCCAAATCTCTTCTACGGGGGCTGTGACCGTAACGTCGGGTGTTAACGACACGGCGGTAGCAACCGCAACGGGTGTGTATGCAACCGTTTCTAGCGCGGCAAGCGGCTCGGAAGTAGTGCTTTACGTACCGTACTCCTTCTATGGCGGAACGGCAGCAGACGCAGTTGGCTTTGCGTTCACGGCAAAAGGCGTGACCGAAGCGGTGACGCGTGGTGGTAACAACTCGGAACTTGCTGGTGCTTATTACTCGACCAGTTCGTACGTTCGCGAAGGTATCCCTGCAGACTACATCCGTATGGGCTTGGATGGCAACGTATTCTGGAGTTTGTCGAATGGTAGAGCGGCGGAAGAATCCGTTCAAAACTGGCACGTCCGTTTCGGTGAAGGTATCGGCTACTACGTGACTGCGGATGACGTTGTTGTTCCTACGATTGATTACGCGGCTGGCGACGTTGTTCACGGCAATATCAAACGTGAAAACGGTAAGATGATCTTCGAATTCGTGACACGCGGTGATATGACTGGTCTTGGTGCGGCAGGCTCGCAACACGCGATCCGTGTATGCTTCGACGTTGTGACTGGGCAAGCGGTACACAAGGCTGCTGATGCGGTTATTAGAATGTATCTTGACGGTACGGTTGTTTACAGAGCGAAATCGGCTTGGGGTGCAGACGAAGATATTTCGTGGTTCAACAAGTCGCAAGGGACGACTCTTGCAACGAAGGCTACGGTGAAATCGTACACTTCCACCGATTTGAAACTGAACTACTTGTACTACGAATTCGACTTGTCGCAACTTGGCAGCACCACGGCAACGTACGGTCTCCATATGAGAGAAACCTACGAGACGGCTGGTGGTAGTGGTGATACGGGTTACGTACATCAAAACACCACGGGTTCGTGGGTATACTGGTGGTACGGTGACGACTCCGCTTACTATCGTTCGTATGCAGACGGCACGTTCGACTGGGCGAAGAGTAACGGCTAAGCCAAACAACTAAAAAAGAACGGCACTCCTTTTAGGAGTGTCGTTTTTTCGTTCAATTAAAATTGTTTACACGCGCTGTGATGAAACGATTCGTTAAAGCGCTTGACAAAATGCATAAAAAAGTGTAAAATAATAAAGTGTGTGCGATTGCACGAAATTAGCGGAAAAATTTAATGGGAAACTAGCCGAAAAGCGGTAAGTGCATAGGTTTTTATGACAAAAAACGGAACGCCTTAACTTGACGGCGCGCTCGCTAATTTGTTATAATAGATAAGATGTAAAATAATCTTCAAGCACGAAGGAGAAAATTATGCTAACAGACGTTTTAATCACTATTTACATTGTTCTTCTTGCCTTTACCACTTTTTACGCGGTGTACTACGCGTTCTTAGGGGTAATCGGTTTATTTATGCGTAAGCAAAAATATCCCATTGTTGAAGACAAGTTAAAGTTCTGTCTTTTTGTGCCTTGCCATAATGAACAAGACGTTATCGCTGCAACGATCGAGAACTATGTAAAGCTTCAATATAACCCTGAATTATTCGACATTTACTTTATAGCGGATAACTGTACTGATGAAACGGCGAAAAGAGCAAGAGAGGCTATTGAAAAGTATGGGATGAAGAATTTCTACGTGATGGAAAGAAACGTAGACGATCCTATGAAAAAGGGTAAGCCCCACGCGTTGAACTGGGGGATTCAAACGTTAGAAGCGGGCGACGGATTTTATAAAAAGTACGATTTGTTTATGATTTTCGACGCGGATAACTTTACCGATTCGGACATTTTAAGACACGTAAATAGCCAATATCTTTCCATTAAAGAAGAAAAACGCCCCGCGTTAATCCAAACCTATTTGGATAGTAAGAACAAGGACAATATGATTGCGCGTGGCTATTACGTTGCTTATCGTTTCACCAACGGTTTCTTCCAATTGCCTCGTTATAAACTTGGCCTTGTGCCTGGTATCGGTGGTACGGGCTTTGCCATTACCACGGAGTTCTTAAACGAAATCGGCGGATTCCATTGTACTTCTTTGGTGGAAGATATGGAAATTCAAACGATTGCAACTTTGAAAGGTAGACGGATTGCGTATAACCATAACGTGAGAATTTACGACGAAAAGCCTACGGGTATTAAGGCTTCTGCGGTGCAAAAGACGCGTTGGTCTCAAGGGCATTGGTTCGTGTTCTTCAAGTTTGGTTGGCGTTTAATTTTGAAAATGTTTAATCCGAAAGAAATTAAGTTCTTCTTTAAACGTTTCGACTGTTTAATCTATTTAAGCTCGATTTTGTTGTTGTTTGCTTCTGGGCTTACGTTATTATACTCAATTGGCTTATTGATTGCAGGTATACGTCCTGATATCGTATATCTACCCACTATTATACTGTCGGTATTCTCTACGCTTTTGCTTCCCATTTCGTCTTTGTTAGACGGTAAGAAGAGAGAAAAGAAGAGAGTTTTGATTGACCTTATTCCAAACCTAATCGCAACGTGGATTCACTCGGTGATCTATTACTATGCTTGTATCGTAGGCTTGCTTAAATGCCGCAACCAAAAAGTATGGAAAAAGACGCAACACAAAGTGACTTCAATGGAATCTACCGGTGTAGAGCTCGAAGAAGTAGAAGCGCCTGTTGAAACGGTAGAAGAAAGCGCGCCGAAAGCGGCGGAAATCTTACAGGAAATTGCGGCAACGGAAAACGAAGCGGAGAAAAGCAATTATGGACAAAATTAAGGTAATGCTCGTATTCGGGACTCGTCCTGAAGCGATTAAAATGGCACCTCTCGTAAAAGAGTTGCAGGCAAGAGAAGAGTTCGAAACGATCGTCTGCGTGACGGCTCAACATAGGCAAATGTTGGATCAGGTTTTGGAGATCTTTGAAGTTAATCCTGAATACGACTTAAACATTATGCACCAACAACAAACGTTATCTATGATAACGAGCAACGCTATGTTGGGTGTAGAACAAGTAATCAAAGAAGTGCAACCGCATATCGTGTTAGTCCACGGGGACACCACCACGAGTTTTGCGAGTGCTTTGGCGGCTTTCTATAATCACGTTAAAATCGGTCACGTGGAAGCAGGTTTGCGCACCTACGATTTGCAATCCCCGTTCCCCGAAGAGGCGAACCGCGTGTTCGTAGACGACGTGGCGGATTTGTATTTCGCGCCTACGGAACTGAGCAAAGAAAATCTTTTGAAAGAGCATAAGAGCGAAGAAAAGATTATTGTGACGGGTAATACCGCGATCGACGCGTTGAAATATACCGTTCGCGAAGATTATAACAACGAAGTGCTCGACTGGGCAAAAGATAGCCGTTTAATCTTGCTTACGGCGCACAGACGTGAAAACTTGGGTGAACCTATGCGTCGATTCTTCCGTGCGTTAAAACGCGTATTAGAAACGGAAAAAGACGTGAAGGTAGTTTATCCCGTGCACTTGAACCCGATCGTGCAACAAACGGCGAAAGAAATGCTTGGGGATGAAGATAGAGTTCGTTTAATCTCGCCTTTGAACGTGTTTGATTTCCACAACGTTATGGCAAAGAGTTATATGATTTTAACGGACAGCGGCGGCGTTCAAGAAGAAGCGCCTAGCCTTGGGAAACCCGTTTTGGTACTTCGTGATACCACCGAGCGCCCCGAAGGCGTAGCGGCAGGCACGCTCAAAGTTTGCGGTACGGATGAAGAAAACATCTATCAAGCAATCATGGAACTGCTCAATAACGAAGAAACGTATAACGCTATGAGTGGTGCGAAAAACCCGTATGGTGATGGTTTTGCAAGTAAATATATTGCAGATGCAATTTTGAAGTATTTTACGGGAAACAAACAATAATAAATTAGGAGAAAATCCGGCGCGAATAAGCGTCGGATTTTTTTATTTAAAAACGGTGAAAATAGGCTACGCTTGCCCGCCCCACCGTAGCAGGCGTTTCTTCAATCACCCCTGCTCATACCACAAAAGAGCACCCTAAACAGGGTGCTTTTTGGTGGTGGAGTAAGAGTAACCTAAATTGAACCTTTTCTTCTTGCATTATTTTTATTGAATTGACTTTTTATCTATTTTTTTTATAATGTTTGTGTTTTGATAACATTTTAGTTGAAGTGTTTTATGTAATAGTTCCTTTTTCAATGTATCAAAGGATTCATCACCCTTACTGGAAATGTATATAAATGTTGAGTTTTTGGTTTTTATTTTCAATCCAACGACAGAAAAACATTTTATTGAAGAAATGTTTTTGCAATAAATTGTTTTAATTTCTTCATTTGGGAAATTTATTTTTTTGAAAGTAAAAAATCTAACAATCCAAACTATCAATGGCAAGATTTCGATTGTCAAAAAGATAATGGTAACAGGTAATAGACCGAATCCTTTATAAGGGACAGCGCCTGTTGTGTTATTTTGTATACGTTCAACACTCTTACAAAACGATGCAATGCCGATAGGCAAAAGTATTAGCAAAGTAGAAACGGTTATAATAATTAACCGAACAACTATATTTTTAACTGTTCTTTTTTGCAGGTTAAGATTAGTCATATAAGTTCGCTCCTATTTGACATTTATTATAGCAAAAAAATAAATATATTGCAATAGAAATGTTGAAAAAACTTAAAATGGCACTAGGTAGTGGTCTTGTCTAATTTCGCAGAAAATAAAAATCACCGCCGTAGCGGTGTATGGTATCCGCGATAGCGGTATGGAATCAAAGTTTGTATGTAATCAAACCGAAGCGGATAATTACATACACGGCAAGCCGTGATTACATACGCCTACGGCGATTACAATCAAGACTTTCGGCTTGAATAAAAACGACCTAATCCGAGTGGTTCGAATTAGGTCGTTTTTGGTGGGCAGAGGTGGATTGGTGGCAGAGCCACCAAAGCGGCACTCCGCCAAGAAACTAAACGCTTTATTTCTCGTTTCGCTCGGCTACGCTTGCCCGCCCCACCGTAGCAGGCGTTTCTTCAATCACCCCTGCACATACCACAAA
>JAFTHR010000166.1 GCA_017457345.1 Clostridia bacterium
GAGTGGGGCTCTCTTCCACGCCCACGCCGAGATCGGCGCTACTAGCGGCGGAAAAGCCGTGCTCTTCCGCAACGCTCGTATGCAGGGAGTCGGGTTGCCCGTTTCCGTTTTCCACGATCTTAGGCGAGCCTTCGCTTTCAAGTTCGGCAACGAAACTATCGAACGCTTTTTCACGTTCTTTTTTCGCCTTTGCCGCAGCACGGAGTTTTTCCACCCCTGTTCCGCGGTCTTTCTCGCCGCCTTGTTTCAGCCCGCCCGTAGGCGTATTGTCCGCTTCCCTTTGCGCTTTTTCGAGTTCTTTAAGCCGTTGACTACGCTTGGTAAACTCCGACTGCAACGCCTCGTAAGCGCGTGCCAGGGCGTCTACGTTTTTAAACTTGCCGAGCACCGCCGAGCCTTTTTCTTCTTCCACACTACTTCCTTGCTCCGTCCGGGTTGTTTCTTCTTCGCAAACGTTATCCTTCAATTCTTCCATATTTTCTCTCCTTTTTATTTCGTTAACGCACTTTTATGCGCTTTAATGTGTTCGTTAAACCGATCTTTCACGCTCGTGCCGTATTTTTCAAACGCCTTCTTCCCCTCTTCCGAAAGCACGAACCGCGTATGCTCTAACACGTGCGTTTCGTGAGAATCATATTCGTCCACTTCCACCTGTTTTTCAACGAGCGACAAATTCTCTTCCGTGGCTTTTGCAACGTGCAAAGCGGTAATATCTTGCGCGTTTTCATAAGAACCGAAGCCAAACGCTTCTAAAAAGCGAACTTTGTTTTCCTTTGTCACCTTGCCGTCCTCACCACAAAGCACACCCGCTTCTAAAAGTTTTAAAAGCGTTTCTCTCTTCATTTGCGGAGACGTGATTTCTTCCGTTTCAAACACGATATCGCTCGCCGATAAATCCCCCGCGTTAAAATAATGCACTTGTACTTTCTTATTTTCGCCCGTCATAGTCATCAAACGGGTATCGCCTGCAAATTCACGGTAAAGCCTTAAAATATGCCTGCCAATTTCACGCACGGCGCTGTTTAAATGCCCCACCGTCATAGAAAGACGGGATTCGTCCTGCGCGAGCAAGAGTTGGAGTCCCGTAGCGCTCGTCACACGAACGGGAGTGGAACTTTGCGATAAATCGCTTACCCCGCTCACAAGCGCAAACTCTTTTTCAAGCCACTCCTCTTCGGCGGAGAACTCACTCGGCACGTCCCCTAAGTTTAAAAGTTCGGGCGCTTTCCCGCCTTGACGATACACCACCACTTTCCCGGGTGCAAGCCCGTCTTCGGCAAGTTCGTCGGTATCTACCGAGCCGTCTTCTACCGCAAGTACGCCCATGGAAACTCTGTTCAAAAACTCGTGTTTTCGATTGCGGACGGCGTTATACGCACGCTGAACGGGAATTAGACGATCGACCACGGAAGAAGCAAAGAACGCTCCCGGCAAACGCATACTATCCTGCTTTACGAACGGGAAAACACGCGTTCCCTTTTCGCCGTTTACGTACGGCAACGGTCCGGTGTATAACAGTTTATTTCCCACCACGATTTCCAGTCTTCCTTCGGGGTATTCGCTCGTAGGAATTGTATATCGCTCGATTAGCATTTCGGCGTTTTCCATATTCGAAGTGGTTTTCCCAAACCATTCGTACGGCATTTTTCCCGCACTCGGCTCGCTATACGCTTTTGCATCGGCGCCTTCTAGCGTGCGTCCTTCCACCGTCACGCCGAATTTTTCTTTAATGTAATCTACGGATACTGCCTGCGCGTGAATTAAACTTTGCACGCTTTGCAAATCTTCGGCTGCAAGATTATCGGGAAAAATCTCAAACGGCGAAACTGCCGTCACCGATACCTCCCCTTCGTACACAGGCTCGCCGCTATTAGAAACCGCTACCTGCCTACCGCCTTTTTCATCCCAGACCACTTTATAAAACGCCGTTCCGCAGATTTCCGACCACATAGTTGCCTTTGCGATCGTTTCATCCATTGCAATCCGTTCTTGCACGTACGAAAGCACGCCGGTGGCAAGTTTTGCCGATTTCACGTCGCTAGATTCATCCGAAAAGGCGCGCACTTTTAAATGCGGCCTCATTTGCGCAAGTTTTGAAAGACGGCTTTCCACCGTGGGCGCAATATGGTTAAACACCCTTCTGGATTGCCAAAAAAAGGTTTTATCTTCCTGCTCCAAGCCACCGAACGGAGATACGTCGCAGTACTGGTTTCCGCTTAAAAAGTTCATATTCAAAACCCAACCGCTTTCCAGCCTACGGCGCGCTTCCCGCCTTGCTTCAAAGTCTGCACGCACGTTTTCCACGGTCGCTTTTTCTATGCGTTCGCGCTCCTTTTTCGTTTGTTCGTCCAACTCGTTTTCATCTTCGAAAAACATACCTATTTATCACTCCTTTTCCTTTTTCTTTTTGCTTTTCGGCACTGTTTTTTTCACAACGCTTTGCCCTTCTTGCCCCGTTTTCAAAAGCGCAAGCAAACGCAAGCGTTCCCGTTCCAACTCCTCGTCGGTCATCTTCTCCGTTTCCATTAGTCCACTCTCTCCAAGGAGCATTTGGACCGCCTTTAAATCGGGTGGAATATCCTTTCGTGTTTTTTTTCGTTTGGTGAGTTTGAGTTCGCCGTCGATTTCCGCGTACTCTTCCGTCACTTCCGCCACCTTACAACCAAGCGCCACTTTCAGTAGCGCTGCGTTTAGTTTTTCTTCGTCGCTCATATCCGTTTCGCTCATCCTTCCCTCCTCATATTTTTCACCTTTCGCCAAAGCCGTTCTTTATCCTTTTGAATGGCGGTCTTTTCGGGTAAAACCGCCACCTTTTTCGGTCTAGAAGCCAAATAATAGCGCATTTCGTCCAAGCAATGGTCGTCCGTTTTTCTAGGCACGTCTCCATTACCCCAAAAATAACTTTTTAGTTCTCGAATTAGGTTAACGCAGGACGAAAATATATATAAATTCGGCAATCCGTTCTTGGTGTTTAAATAACTTTTCACCCGCGCAATCCCTGAAAATAAATCCTTATCCACGTCGGTATTCACTAAAATATCTCGCTCGTAAAAAAGTTCCGCCACGCTTTTAATGCCGGATAGCGTGCGCTGATTTGCCGCACTATCAATGAGCGCGCATATCCTACCTTTCCCATCTCGTTTCCAACCGAGCAAATCGCAAATTCGTTTAATCTCGTTTGCGTGATAATCCACGTCTTTCCCCGCCGCGAAGTGCTCGTACACAACGTACACGTTGTCGTCGAAATCCACGGCGTACCAATGCGCCGAAAGGGGGTTGTTGAGCCCAGGGTCAATGGAAATGTTATCCTGCCACTCCTTAGGAATAGGAAACGGATCGATCACGTGCACGCTCTCTTCGAACTCCGGATACACGAGCCCTTCGCTCGGTGCAAACTTCCCAAACCTACGCGATTGCAATTGACCTTCGTCTAAACACCCTTCCATTAGCGCAATTTCTTCGGTGGAAAGATAGGGGTTATCGCTCCACTCCATAAACTCGTACCAAACTTCCGGATCGTTTTTTCGGTTCATAAAAATATCCGTATAGGTGAACGTTAACCCTTTTAAAGGCGTCATTGTTCCAAAAATCTCCCCGCGTTTATCCATTACGCGCATTCGGCACTCTAAATAAATATCTTTCGGCGGCTCTTCATCAAACCACACGAAATCAAGCGAAGCGCCTTGGAACTTTTCTCTGCCTTGATCGCAACTTTTAAAACCTATTTGCGAAACGCCGCCGAACACGTTCTTCACGCGAATAAAATCGATCACGCCGCTTTCGGGAGCATCCTTTCTACCGCTTTGCATTACAATTTCTTCAATCCAGTCCTTTCTCAAATAATGCAAAATCTTTTTTTGCGCCACGTCGCGTTGCACCTGCGCGGAAAGGGATACCACCCAACCCGAAACCCCGTTTTTATTCTCCTTATATGGGTGCACCCCGCGTGCAAGATAAACGCATTCCACCGCACCGCATTCCGTTTTCCCCGAACGATTCCCGCCGAACACCCAACGGTTGCGCTTTTTGGACTGATGAAACGCCAACTGTTTTTTGTGCACCTTCTCGCCCGTGTTATACCGGGCAAGGCTATCTTGGCTTTTCCTTCGTTTTTGCTCCCGCTCTATCCTTTGCACCGCTTTGATAATCGAATCGGTTTTTTGTAAATTCATTTCCCACTCTCCTTTTCACAAAACCTCCCATAAAGCGCAATTAAACGACAAAACTTCCTCTCTCGCGCGATATATAATGTACGGGTATGAAAAAACTATTCTTGCTTTTAATTACCCTATCCGTTTGCCTATACTCCTGCGTTTTTCCACTAAAAACGGCATTTTGCGCTAGGCAGGTACGGGCTGAAACCCCTTCCGCTTATGCCTGCGTGCTTACAGACGGCGTTTATTTTTACGCTAGCGACGACGTGCACACCGAATTATTCCTGCTCCCAAAAACCTATTTCGTTAAAGTATTACATAAAGGAACAGAGTTTACAAAAGTTGAGTATCAAACGGACGGTGAATACACAAAAAAACTAATCGGCTATTGCAAATCGGCAGACATAACCCCCGTGGATTTCACACCGAACGTTCCGTATTTAACCGCCACGTTTAACGTGGAGTACTCGGTAAACGGCGGCTCGCCAGACGATCCGTTTCTAACCCCCGTCACCATGCGCTGCACCTACTATGGCAGTTATTACGTAGGCTCGAAAACCTATTGCTACGTCCTTCGTGAAAACGATTTTGCGTACGTTCCGCTACCGAGCGGATTTACTTACGAAGAGAATACTGAATACGAAAGCCGTTTACCGAAAGCACCCGTTTCTACTTCAACCGAAACTACGGGGGGAAGCGGCGGAGTACAAATTGCTGCTATCGTAGTCATTTGTCTACTCGTTTTAGTGCTTGCCGCCCTCGTTGTAAAACCGAATAAAAAAAGCCCGTACGATCGCGAAGAGTAAGCCGCTTTGTTAGCGGCTTTCTTTTTTACACGCTTCTTTTAGTTTTCTAACGAACGCAAGTTCCCTGCAAATCGTTGCCGTCTCCCTGCCCCGTTCCAACACTCTACACGCCGCCTTGAATAAA
>JAFTHR010000167.1 GCA_017457345.1 Clostridia bacterium
CGGTTTTCGGCTTTTAATTTATTTTGTTAACATCCTGCTTGTTCGTCGGTCATTATCTTGATAATTTCCAAATCCGTTCCTTTCATTCCGTCCTGTGCTAAGCGGGAAACGCTTTCAATCGTTTTCTCCACGCCCTTTTTCACAATACCGTCTCCACCGTAGAACTGGTTGCCGCTCAAATACATTTTATAGCCAAGCAACCCGCTTTCCACCGCCACGGCAATCTTTGCCGCGCAACTTGCTTTTGCGCCGTCACAAATAATCCCGGAATCAATCGCAAGGGCGTTCACAAGGGTATGCGCCACCGCGTGGAAATCGCCGCCGAGCATATAGGCAATCCCTGCCCCTGCTCCCGCGCCTGCGGAAATTACGCCACAGTACGCCGAAAGCGTGCCGATTCCCGATTTTAAATGGATGGTGATTAGGTTCGATAAACAAAGAGCACGGTAGGTTTTTTCTTCTGAAACGCCCGTCTCTCGCGCATACACTACCACGGGCACGGAAGCAGTAATGCCTTGGTTTCCGCTCCCCGAATTGCTTACAACGGGCATTTCACAACCGTTCATACGAGCGTCGCTCCCAGCCGCCGCGTAGGCGCGCGCTTTTGCCGAAATATCGCTGGGATAGGAGTGCAGCAATACTTTTCCCACGTTCGCACCCCACGCGTTTTTTAAGCCTTCTTCCGCGATTGCCATATTATAGCGAATTTGGCGGTCGAGCACGGGCTTTATCTTTTCTATCTTCACGCTATCGCAAAAGGCAACGATATCTTCTACCGTTAAGCAACTTCTATCCGCCTTTTGTTTTACCGTGCGCGTGGTATTTTCGTACAACACTTCGCCGTTTCTTTCGATATATACCACGTTCGTGTGATTATCGATAATCCGCACTTTTGCTTCGTTGTTTTTCGAGCGGAGCGTGACGAGAATTTCAAATACCACGTCCCCATCAATCCGTTCTACCTTAATAGGACAAGTTTGCATAAAAAGCGGAATTTCCTTTACCTGTTCTTCCGAAACGGAAGAAAGCACTTCCAGTTCCGCATCGGCATCCCCCACGGCAATCCCAGCGGCAAGTGCCGAAGAAATTCCACGAAGTCCTCCCGTGTGCGGAACGACCACGCTTTTCACGTTTTTTATAATGTTCCCGCTTACTTGTATCAATGCCCAGTTCGGCATTTCACCAAGCACCTTTCTCGCTTTTGCGCCTGCATAGGCAATTGCCACGGGCTCGGTACAGCCCATTGCGGGAATTAATTCTTCTTCTAAAATATCTAGATATTTTTGGTATTTTTCTTTCGTTAACACCGTAGTTCCTTCCTTTCACTTAAAAACGCCCGAAAGATCGGGCGTTCGTTTTTTAGCCAAGCCAGAGCGCAACGATTAAGTACAAAATTGCAAACATGGCGCAAACAATCCCAAACACGGGGAGCATAGAGATCATCACCGCTTTGGTGATCGCCCACTTTTCCTTTCGCGTCAGTTTAATTTTCTCCCCTTTTTTTGCCGATTTTTTAGAAGGATCGTACCATTTAAACCCGTCGATATTCATATCGGCAAAGGTCGTTTCGGTATCTAATTCTTCTTGTTTTTCGGCTTGTTTGCCTTCCTTTTCGTTCACCGTTTTCTCCTTTCTTAATAAAGGTGACAAGCGCAGAAATGCCCTGCTTCAATTTCTTTGTATTCAGGCACCACTTCTTTGCATACGTCCATACACTTTTCGCAACGGGTATGGAATTTGCAGCCCTTAGGCGGATTGACGGGCGAAGGAATATCGCCTTTCAAAATCACACGGTTCATCTTCACGTGCGGGTTTGGTACGGGCACGGCAGAGAACAACGCCTTGGTATACGGATGCAACGTGTTGTTGAAAATTTGCTCCTTCTTTCCGTATTCTACCATGCTACCAAGGTACATAACGCCCACTTCATCCGAAATGTGTTTCACCACCGACAAGTCGTGAGAAATGAACACGTAGCTTAAACCAAGCGACGATTGCAATTCCTTTAACATGTTGATGATTTGCGCTTGAATGGATACGTCGAGCGCCGAAACGGGCTCGTCGCAAATAACGAGTTCGGGATTGAGCGCAAGCGCACGGGCAATACAAATACGTTGGCGTTGCCCGCCCGAGAATTCGTGCGGATAACGTTCGTAGTAATGCGGTTGCAACCCGCACATCTTCATTACCTTTAACACGTACGCACGATAATTTTGCGCAGAAACGAGTTTGTGTTCTTTCGCCGCTTCCCCGATAATTTCACCCACCGTTAAACGGGGGGATAAACTTGCGTAAGGATCTTGGAAGATCATTTGCATGTTCGGGCGCAACTTATCGAACTCACGATTGCTAAGGCAGGTAATTTCTTTGCCTTTGAAATAAATTTCGCCAGAAGTGACGTCGTGCAAGCGCAAAATGGTACGCCCCATCGTTGTTTTACCGCAACCGGATTCCCCAACGATCCCGAGCGTTTTACCCTTTTCAAGGGTGAAAGAAACGTTATCTACCGCTTTGAGCGTTTTGGTAGGACGACCGAAAAAGTCGGTATCTACCACGAACTCCTTGCGGAGATTTTTTACCACCAAAAGGGGCGCTTCTTCGTTGAATTCATTTTTGTTCGCCGTTTCCACAAGCGTTTCGGCTACCGTTTCCGCCACAGGTTCGTTTGCCGTTTCTACAACGTTTTCCACAGGCGTTTCGGCGGGTTGAACGGGCACTTCCACGGTTTCTTCCGCTTGGGCTTTATTCTTTTTTGCCATTTTTTGCCTCCTTGGTTTGTTCGTTGTATAAATAGCAAGCCACCTTGTGCGTAGGGCTTACCTGCACGTATTGCGGGTATTCCCCTGCACACTCTTTCTTGCAATACTCGCATCTATCGCGGAAATAGCAATAGTTGGGCATATCGATAGGGTTTGGCACGAACCCGGGAATACAATACAAAGATTCCACTTCGGCATCTACCGTGGGCTTGCTCTTTTGAAGCCCGATCGTGTACGGATGCATGGGATGATCGAAAATATCTTCCGCCGTACCCATTTCAATTACCTTCCCTGCATACATAACCACCACGTAGTCCGCCATTTCGGCAACCACGCCAAGGTCGTGTGTGATGAGCATAATACTGCCGTTAATCTTTTTCTTGATTTCACGGAGCAAATCCAAAATTTGCGCTTGAATGGTCACGTCGAGCGCCGTGGTAGGCTCGTCGGCAATAATCAGGCGCGGATTGCAAAGGAGTGCCATTGCAATCATAACTCTTTGGCGCATACCGCCCGAAAGTTCGTGCGGGAACTTTTGATATACGCTTTCCGCATCTGCAATCCCCACCAAATCCAGCATTTCAATGCTGCGCGCTTTCGCGCCTTTCTTGGAGATCCCTTCAATGTGTAAAAACGCAACTTCGTCTAACTGATTACCGATTGTGAACACGGGGTTTAACGAAGTCATAGGTTCTTGGAAAATCATTGCAATTTCACGGCCGCGGATACTACGCATTGCTTCCGTAGGCATTTTGGCAATATCGAAGGTCTTTTTCTCCATTTCGTACATATTGCCGCCGAGTTCGTTTTTCTTGATAATCGGTTTGCCTTTTTCGTTCTTTTTTACAACCGTTTCGCCGTTTTCGTTCGTTTCCGTTTCATAAACGGGGATCTTTTTGCCCCTCGCATCACGCTTGAAGGCGTTGGACTCAAAACGAATAGAGCCATCTATGATTTGCCCGGAAGGCCCTTGCACAAGTTGCATAAGCGAAAGCGAGGTGACGCTTTTCCCGCAACCGGACTCTCCTACCACGCCCA